>DATKZW010000417.1:0-5335 GCA_035527775.1 Sumerlaeia bacterium
GCGGGTGGCGAAAATGTCGCCGTAGGATCTCGAACCGTTCGTGGGATTGTAGAGCATGTCGGCGGTGGCGTCTTTCCCGCTGCGCCATCTGTCCCAGAAATCGGGGAAATCGTAGTTGTCCCACTTGAGATCCGGCCCGGCGGAATGCAGAAAGTAGTCCGATCCATCCTGGCCGTCGAGGAATCCATAGGCGAAAGGCTGGAAGGTAGGGTCCGAATTGGTGTCGGCGCGCAGATTCGGGTCGTAGAAAGAGTCGTTTGGAATGGAGGTCAGGTAAGCGACCGGCGTGGTGAGTTGAGACCAAGTTCTTCTATCCTCGTTGCCGTAATCGAAGGGATACCGATTGTGGTCCACACGGTATGCCTCCAGGCCTGTGCGGAGCGTCCGCAGATCGGCGTAGACGCGGGTGACTTTCGACCGCACTTGGGCTTCGAGGAAGTTTGGGACCGCGATCGCCGCGAGGATCGCGATGATGGCCACGACGATCAGCAGTTCGATCAGTGTAAACGCCTCATGGCCTCGCCGGTCTGAGATCCGGACTGCGGCCTCGGATTCCAAGCCCTTCGCGTTCTCACCATTCATCTCATTCCAGTCGCAAGCGTGATGCATCAACGTCTCCTCCATTTCCGGCAACGCGGGGCGCCTGTCGTGCACGGCGCCCTCATGCATCGCGTCGCCTCCCACATTGGCAGAGCCGCTGTCCCACTTGCCAGCGAACAGTTGGCCCGCGCTGAGACACGACCCGCTTGGGGCTTCCCTGTTCACCGCGGGCCGGCGGCTTCGACTTCCGGCGGACGGAGCCAATCTTCGAGCGCGTTGTCGGCATGGTAGATGCCGGTCAACTCGCGAAAGGCTTGGCGCAGAGTCTCGCCCCGCAGTTTCCCTTTCCGCTCGTACATCTCCTTATCGATCGAGGCGCGAAGATAGAGGATGCGCCATCGCCAGGATCGCCGCGCCTGGGGCGTGAGTTTCGCATCCGACTTCTTCATGAGATCCCAGGCCCGGCAGGCCGACTCGCCAATCCGGTCGCGCGGATGGTTCTCCTCGAGCAAACGGATCGCCGTCAGCGCGTCTTCCACGACGTCGGGACCGAACTCGAAGGCGACGTACTCCTTGAGCGTCTCCTCGGCGGGCTTGTCCGCTTGCCAGTAGAACTGCGCGAAGAGGGCCTTGTTGATGTCCTCATAGATCCCCTCGGAGTAGGGGAAGCCGCCGTCGAGGCCGCCCCCTCGTTCCCGCCACTCGGCTTGCAGAGCGGCGGGGCGCGGATTGGCCCCGTAGCCTCCCCACGGCAGCATGCCCCACATGCTGATCTCGGGAAAGCCGACCATCGGCAGCCCTCCCGGGACGCCCAAACGCGTCGGCAAATCGGTGCCGGCGTCGACGAAGTGTTCGGCGAGGATATAGTCCACCCAGTCCGGCTTCTCACGGAACGCCTCGACGAGGCCGCGGTATTCCTCCTCCGTGAAGAACCAAGTCGAGAGTATGATCCTCGCGCCCTCGAACTCCCGGCGCGCGAGTTGGGCCACCGGCTCGGCCATTTTCAGAAAGTGGTCCTGGCCCCAAGGCTGGCAGTTCTTGCACCCGCACCCTCCGGAATCGTACGGCCAGATCCAGACGGTTTCGGGCGCCAGGTCCGCGAACGCCGAGAAGTATTCGGCGAAGTTCCCCAGAACGTATTCCTTGCCTCCCGGAACCGAGGGGCAGATGTCCGACTCCATCTTCGCCCCGCGCATTCCCGCCGGGTCCGCCCGGAGGGGCTTCGGGCTGTTGCCGTAACCCTCATTGGCGACAACCCCGAATCCGACGCCCATCCCGATCCCTTTGGCCGCCCGGAGTATCCGGCGAAGGCGCTCGCGGAACTCCGCGGCCTCGGGATCCTCGAACCCGTTGAAATGATGCATGTCGTACCAGACGCAGAGCGTGTTGAACCCCCATAATCCCAGGTCCTCGACGTAACGTTCGACCTTCTCGATGGGCGCGTCGTGGTAGAAATTGTGGAAGTGCGTCGCGAAGTAGATCCCGCGGACGCGCTTCTCCGGCGCCGATGTTCCGCGCCAGAGACCCGGCGAGAAGCCGCCCCGATCGGCGCGCGACGTCCGCAGGAACTTACCGACGCCATAGAGAAGGCCGCGCGCGTCGTTGCCGATGACGTCGATCGCTCCATCCGCGCCGTCGGCGATCCGAAACCCCTCGTCGCCGATCCCGGGTCGGATCGCGAGCCGAACCGTCAGTTCTCCCTCGCCGGCCGTCTGAACCTCCGCCTCGCACCGGTCCTCGATCTGCCGTTTGAGAACGCGAATAATCGCGGCGACGACGTCCGTTTGTTCGCAGACCGTCTCGACTCGGACCGATCGCACCGTTTGTCCCCATTTCATCGCGTCGCTCCTCCTCTCATCCCCTGGGGCGTTCATCCCCGCGGGATTCTGCATGGCGCGCTCGGCCGTCCCGCAACCGGCGAGGAGAAGCGCGAGCGCGACGGCGATCCAAACCAAATGTTTCTCGGCGCACAAGGCCATGACCTGAGGACGTTCTCCCGACGGCATAAATGGGCCTGCTTCGTTGGGCGCTTGCCCCGCGCCAAGCCCGGCGCGGTCTTTCCGTCGCCTGGTCCGTCTGAAACACTTGCGCCTAGTCCATGTGAAAGACTTCCCTGAGCGGCTTGGCCACCGGGGAATGATCCGGGTTTGTCTCCATGATATCGGCCATGTAGTCCCACCATTTGCGCACCACGGGATTGCTCGGTAGATCGGCGGCCGTGTTGTCCTCGCTGAGTTTCTGAAAAGCAAACAGTGTCAGCGACTCCGGGTCGAGGTAGATCGAGTAGTCGAAGACGCCCGCGCGAGCGAGCTCGGCGCTCAGCTCGGGCCAGATCCGGTCGTGCCGGCGTCTGTACTCCTCCTCGAAGCCCGACTTCAGTTTCATGGCGAAGGCGTTGCGTTTCATCCCCGATCCTCCCCGACTCGCGACGTATCCACAATGCCGCATGGAATGAGACGGACCGGGCCGAGGGGGTCCGGGTCCGTGCGCGGCCAATCATCCACATCGCCCGCCGGTCTGTCGAATGTTATCGTGTGAGGCGCCGCGTGCGAGAACGGATCGAGCGGAACGGCCGACCGCGCCCGCATCGTGGAAGCGACGGGAGTCCGAGGAAGCAAAGAAAGCCGACGGCTCCAGACCCGTGAGCGAGGAGGCGAGACAAGGGGAAACGGCGCACGGCACCCTTTTGGCCGCGAAAACCGCCAAGACTCCCCGCAAGAATGGAGCTGGAGAGGAGACTCGAACTCCTGACCTACGCATTACGAATGCGTTGCTCTACCGACTGAGCTACTCCAGCCTCCGCCGGACCGGGCTTGCGGCCGGCCGCAGGGACCAGAATGTCACCACAAATCAGCGGGAACTGTCAAGATCATCCGACGCCGCGGACGGTTCCGACGGTTCCGCATGAGTCCAACTTCTATGTCGGGCGCCCGGAAGGTTCGGGCAATTCCGGGAGGACCGCGCAAGGACCGAACAAGCCCCTCCGTTAGCCGGCAATGATCTTATCCAGGCGCCCGGCAAGGTCGCGCAGGTACGCCTCATCGCCGCCGCCGACCTCCGCCGTCATGAAACCCTCGAAACCGATTTCGTCCAGGGCCTTGCGGACTTCCGGCCAGTTGACGTCGCCGTCGAGCACGTTCTTCCACTCGTAACCCGCGCGCTTGAAATCCTTGATGTCCAGTTTGATGATGCGCTTGCCCAGAATGCGGATCCAGTGCTGGGCGAACCCGTGGATGATCACGTTGCCCACGTCGAAGTAAGCGCGGATCCAGGGGCTCTCGAACTCGTCGAGGTAGCGGGCGAACTCGAGGGGGCTCAGAAGGAACTTGTTCCACACGTTCTCGATGGCGATCACGACGCCCGTCTCCTCCGCCGCCGGCAGCAGGCGCCGAACGTACTCCTGGGAGAGCTTGTAGGCGTCGGCGTAGCTGAAATCGTCGTTCAACGACGTCGGCACGAGCAGGACCGTGGTTGCCCCCATGGCTTTCGCGCACCGCAGCGCGTTTTCCATGGAGTCGATGCTCTTCTGAACCGTCTCCGGCCTCGTGTCCGTAAAGGGCGGCCACCAGCCGTAGACGAGGCCGTGGATCGGCGCGCCGGCGTCGCGCGCGAGTTGGGCCTGTTTGCGCGCCGCCTCGTGGTCTTGCATGGGAGATGCATCAATGCCGTCGAACCCGCATCGCTTGGCGAGTTTGAACTTCTCCTCGTCCGACAGGTTGCCGGGCAGCATGCCGATCTTGAGACCTTTGTACCATTTGCGCTTCTTCTTCTCCTCTTCCGCGGCGAGGGCGGAGGCGCCCACCAGGCCGGCGCCCGCCGCGGCCGCGGCCGATAGCTTCAGGAAACCGCGACGTTCGAGTTTTCTCATCTCCATCTTCCACTCCTTTCCAGGATCCCCCCGAGCATTGGGGGAGGTTCTCACTCTTCGATCCGGCCGGCCCGAGCGACGTCCGCGCCCGCGCGCGTCGCCCGGCACACGACCCGGAAACCGACGTTGTAGACCCGCTGGTACGGACGGTAAGCCAGCCGGAAAGCGGACCGGCACTGCGCGGGCCGGTCGCGCCACGAGCCGCCGCGCGCGACCTTCTTTTCGCTTTCCGAGAGATCGTTGCGCCCGTCGCCATCGGAGTAGGGATAGGGCTTGAAATCCGAGCGAGTCCATTCCCAGACGTTTCCGTGCATGTCGTGCAGGCCCCAGGCGTTGGGCAGGTAGTTGCCAACGTCGGCGGACAGGAAGCCGCCGTCATTGAAGCGCGCGTCCTTGGGGATCCAATCGTCGTACTTGCTCGCCTGGGTCCACGGCTCGCGTTCCTTCTTGTAGGTGTGGCACACGAACTCGCTCAGCTTGGCGTCGGCCAGGTTGGCGAAGGGCGAAAAGTCGGCGTCCAGGCCGCCATAGAAGAAAGGGGCGGCCGCGCCGGCGCGGCAGGCGTATTCCCACTGCGCTTCGGTGGGCAAGTCGAATGTCTCGCCCGTTTTCTCGCTCAGCCACCGGCAGAACGCCATGGTCTCCTTCCACGAGACGCGCACGACGGGCTGTTGGGGATTATTGACGTAGAAGCCTCGGACGCCGAACTGCATGGAGAACCTCGACTCGACGCCGCTGTCGTGGCGCCCATCGAAACAAGCGTACTGCTCGTTGGTCACCTCGAAACGCCCCATCCAGAACGGCTCCTCGATGCGCACGCGCGTAATGGGACGCTCGTCGGGAAGGCCGAATTCGGACCCCATGAGGAACTCGCCGGCGGGAACCCGGACGAGCCTCATCCTCACGCCGTCGCCCAGATCGATGCTG
>DATKZW010000418.1:0-14006 GCA_035527775.1 Sumerlaeia bacterium
CGCGGGTGGCCGCTGCGAGGTCCCGGCCCGCGGCGACTTCCTCGCGGATCCGCTCGTAGATCAGCACGTTGGCGTCGACGGCCATGCCGAGGGTCAGGATCATGCCCCCGATGCCCGACAGAGTGAGAGTGGCATTGAACATGTCGAGGCAGGCCACGATGACGAGCATGTTCAGGAGAAGGGCCACGATCGAGATCACGCCGGCCGTGCCATAGTAGAACACCATGAAGACCGTGATACAGGCCCCGCCGATGGCAAGGGCGCGCGCGCTCTCGACGATGGACTGGGCGCCCAGGGTCGGACCGACGGCCCGCTTCTCGTCCGGCTGGAGGTTCGCGGGCAAAGCGCCCGCCTTGAGAACCAGCGACAGATCGTGGGCCTCTTGCCGCGTGAAACTGCCGGAGATCTCCGCCTGACCATGTGCGATCACCTCCTTGAGCTGCGGAGCCGAATGGATGACTCCGTCCAGAGCGATGGCCAGGCGCTTGCCCAGGTACTTTTTGGTCACGTTCCTGAACTCGCGCGCCCCCTCGAAGTTGAAAGCGAGGGTCACTTTCACGGGACTCCGAAGATCGGTGGGGTCGGTCCGCACGCCCGCGTCCACAAGGTTTCTCCCCGTCATCTCGGGTCTGTTTCTCACGACGTAGACTTCGTCGATCGTGTCCAACGTCCCCGTTGCCTCATTCCACTCGACCCGCTCCCCCGGTATGGCGCGATACCCGGTCGGGACGGACTCGCCCGGCTTCAGCCGAAACTCGTAACGCGTCTCCTTGCGCGGGTTGATGAACTCCACCCGTTCGAAACGCTCGGCCGCAAGCGTGTCGTTCTCCTCGTGAACCACGTAAAACTCCAACTGGGCCGGGCGAATGACTTCGCGGATTACGCGCTCGGGGTCTTTCTCGCCCGGCACCTGCACGCGGATGCTGCGGTTTGGGATCTGCAGCGAGACCGAGGGTTGAACGACGCCGAACTGGTCGACTCTTTGGCGGATGATCTTCTCCGCCGTGCGCAGCGCCTTCTCAATGTCGTAGTGAAAACGCGTGTCATTCAGCCTTAGCTCCGTCTGGCCGGTGCGTCTCAGCTCGCCGTCGTTGAAAGAAGCGAGGGCGTCGCTCTCGACGTAATCCTGGAGTATGTTGGCCGCTTGTTGCGCGTTCGCCTTGTCGTTCAGGGAGAGAACCAGACGGTCCTTGCGGCTGTCCAGGCGAACCACGGCGTCGACCATCTGCTGGCTGAAGCGGCTCACCAACTGCTCCCGCTGCAGGTCCAAGGCATTCTCGCGCATCTTGGCTTCGTCGATCTTCAGCAGAACGTCGACCCCGCCGATCAAGTCGAGGCCCAAACCGATGGCCTCGCGCTGCCGCTCTCCGCGTGTCGCCTCGTAGGCTTTGAGCGCTTCCCCGTAGGCCTCGGCGCTCGCGTAATCGGCTTCAGCCGGCGGCCGGCTGTTGAAAACGAAGTACACGTACCGCCCCGTGGGCCAAATGAACAAAACGCATAGGACGGTGACGATCCCGATCAACCAATATCGCCAGTTGCTCTCGCGCTGCATTGCTCAACGAATCCTTTCCGCTACGCCCGACTGGGCGCTCTTGCCTCCCCGACGGACTCCGACGCCCCGGGGTCCTCTCTGCATCTGTTCGCTTGATCGTGTGGTGTCCCAACGGTCCCGGTCAAGGCTCCGGCCGGGCGAAGCGGGCGCTCTCCCCCGCCAGCCTCTCCCCGTTGCCACGGTTCCGGCATGGCGGCGTTGTGTGGAGCTCGGCCTACTCGCCTTTCAGGTCCTCTTTCTCGCCCGGTTTCTCCCGGGACTCCTTGGAATGGACCGTCGCCACGGCCGAGCGGTTGATTCTGATGCTCACTTTTGGCGCAACCTCAACAGTGAGAATGTTCTGGCTCCCATCTATGTCGATCACTTTGCCGTGAACGCCGCCGATGGACACCACCCGGTCGCCCTTCTTAAGGGCGCCCAGTTTGCGCTCGCGTTCCTGGCGTTCCTTCTTCTGGGGTCGCAGGACGATCAGCCACATGAAAACGCCGAGCAGAGCGAACATGAGGAGCAGCTGCGTCATGCCGCCCGACCCCGGGGTCTGTTGTGCCGACGCCGCAAATGTGACGAACATGCTTGCCATCCGATCCAGTCCCTCGTTGCCCATTCCCCTGCCCGCACGAGACGTTGCCGGACCCGTCAGACGGGGGTCTCTCCCTCAGGCTCCAAGTAGCCGGGGCTTGGCAACCCCTTGTTCGGCGTGCGCCCCAGACGCCGTCCCCGCAAGGAGAGAAGCGGCACCCTATCAACACCCTCCCAACGTGTCAATTCAAAAACCTCTCGCGGATCCGCGCATTTTCGGGCGCGCCCACAGTCTGCGTCGGCTTCTCCGCGTCGGCCTCGCCACTTTCCCTTGACAACAGGGGCGAGAGGAGCGGAATATGGCGCGAGTGTGGAAGGATCGAAGGGGCAGGATCACTCTGGAGCCTTGAAACGAAAGAACTTGTGGAGTTAGTCTCTTCATCATCGGGCGTGCGGGGACTCTCGCGAATCTTGCCGGCGACCCGCTCGCCCCGGGGTAAGCGGAAGGCCCTGGAACCATGGCCATGTTAAGCGAACACAAAGACCTGGGCAGGCTGCTGCTCGAGGAGGGTTTGATTACCCGAGAACAGCTCGACCGCGCCCGCGCCACTCAGTCGAGTCAAGAGAAGTCGATCGGGCGCGTCCTCGTCGACATGGGCGTGATCACCGAAGAGGCGAAAATCGCCTTTATTCACAAGAAACTCGGCCATGAAATCGTCGATATCCGCGACATGGAGATCGACGCCTCCACGACTGGCCGAATCTCGCTCTCCTTTGCCGAAAAACACCGGTGCGTGCCGATCCTGATCGAAGAGGACAGACTCGTGATGGCCATGGAGGATCCCACCGACATCGCCGTCCTTGACGCCATCAAGACGCAGACCGGGATGGATCCCTTGCCCGTTCTCGCGCCCGTCCGCGACATCGAGCAGGCCTTGCAGCAGATCCCCCGCCTGAGTCAGCAAGAGGCGGACGCATTGATTGCCGGGCGGACGGCCCCTCTGTGGGCGCGCGTTCTTCACCCCCTCCTGTTCATGCTCATCATGATCGCGCCCCTGGCCATGTTTTTCGTTCTCGTCAAGTACAGCGACGCCTTCAGCAATTTCGCCTGGCAACTCGGCGAGCCCTTCGACGTCATGCTCTACTTGGTCCTCAGCTGGGCGCTGTGGGCCATCCTCCTCTGGGAGATCGACAGCCTCCTCTTTTCCCGGTCCTCGCGTTCGGGTTGAAGCCCTGACGTCCGCACAGCCGAGGGCGGCTTTGGCACACTCTGCTAGCCCGCCATAACCGATTCCAGCGCGTCGCTCCACACAACCGGCCCGTCGCAGCACACGCGCAGATGCCCCTCGCGCCCGGGAACGACGCATCCCTGGCAGGCCCCGACGCCGCATCCCATCTGGTTCTCCAAGGAAAGCTGCCCTCGCAAACCGCGGTCCCGAAGCAGCCGCAACGTCGCGTTCATCATCGGCGACGGGCCGCACACGAAGATTTGACACGCCTCGTCTAGCAGGGTCTCGGCGGCCGCGGTCACGTAACCGCGCGAGCCCCGCGTGCCGTCCTCGGTCGTCAGAATCAGGTCCGCGCTCTCTCGCCCAATCTCGTCGAGCAGAACGAAGTCGCTCGCGCTCCGGGCGCCGTAACAGAACCGAATCGTTCGCGGCCCGCCGTCCGTTTCCCGAGCGCGCCGCCGCAGCCGGCGGGTGAGGAAGTAAAGCGGCGCGACGCCCACGCCCCCCGCGATCATGACGGCGGGCCGCGAGGGATCCGCTTCGAACCACCGTCCGAGCGGACCGACCGCGTCGATGGCGGTCCCCCGCCGGTGACGCACGAGCGTCTCGGTGCCCTTCCCGACGACCTGCACGAGAAGATCCATCTCCCCATCCTCGGGCCGGGCGTCGCAGATGCTAATGGGGCGGCGCAGCAGCGGGTCCGAGGAGTCCAGAACGCGGATGTTGAAAAACTGCCCCGGCCGGCACTTGGCCGCGCGGTCGGCGCCGAGATTAAGGGTCAGCAGGTGGGTGCGGCTGTTGAGAGCGACCGAGCGTTTGAGCTCGAGAGACAGATTCTCCTTGGTGGGCATGTGCGGAAGGTTCCTCTCCGGGCGCAAAGCGCCGTCCCCTCGGGAGGGAAGGCGGATCGCCGCTCACGCGCGGCATTCGCCGTTGCGGAAGACAAGTCGACCCCCGACGACCGTCGCAATCGGCCATCCCTTCAATCTTCTGCCGTTGAAGGGACAGTTGTGGCTGCGGCTGTGGAACTTCGAGGGGTCCACCGTGCGCTCGGAGTCGAGATCGAGAATCGTCACGTCCGCGTCCGAGCCGACGCTCAGCGTCCCCTTGTCCAAGCGAAGAATCCGCGCCGGCGCGACCGTCATCCTTTCAATCAGCAGAACGAGATCGATCTCATTCTTCAGAACGAGATCGGTGTAGAGGACCGGGAAAGCCGTCTCCATGCCGATCACGCCGAAGGGGGCTTCGGCGAATACCTGGTCCTTTTCCATGTCGGTGTGAGGGGCGTGGTCGGTGGCTACGCAGTCGATCGTCCCGTCGCGAAGCCCCTCGATCAGCGCTCGCCGGTCGGTCTCCGATCCGAGAGGGGGCTTCATCTTGAAATTCGTGTCGTAGGTCTCCAACGCCTGATCCGTCAGCGTAAGGTTGTGGGGCGTCGCTTCGCACGTGACGTTCACTCCGTCCGCCTTTGCGGTGCGGATGTAGTCGACCGACTGCTTGACCGAAACGTGGCAGATGTGAACCCGGCCGCCCGTATACCGCGCCAGGTCGATATCGCGAGCCACTTGGCTGGAGTTCGCCGCGTCCGGGATGCCTTTGAGCCCCAGTTTCGTCGCCATGGCGCCCGCCCGCATCTGTCCCTCCTCCGAGAGATTGAGGTCCTCGCAGTGATCCAGAATCGGGACGTCGAACATGGACGTATACTCCAGGGCGCGCCGCATGATCTCGGCGTTCATGATCGGATGGCCGTCGTCGCTGAAGGCCACGGCGCCGTAGTAGACCAGATCGCCGAACTCCGTGATCGCTTCCCCTCCTTGACCCTGGGTCACGGCCGCGACCGGAAGGATGTGGACCACGGCGTTGGCCTCCGCGCGCGATAGCAGGAACTGCAATCCCTGGGCCGTGTCGCACACCGGCGTCGTGTTCGGCATGGGACAGACCGCCGTGAAGCCTCCCGCCGCCGCCGCGCGCGTCCCGCTGGCGATCGATTCCTTGTCTTCGCGCCCCGGCTCGCGCAGATGCACGTGCATGTCGATGAAACCAGGCGCCACAACCTTGCCCGAGGCGTCGATCTCTTCATCCGCGGCCGCCCTGAGGTTCCTGCCGATCGCCGCGACCTTGCCTTCCTCGATCCGGAGATCCGCCACTTCGTCGCGTCCATTGGCGGGGTCGATGATGCGTCCGTTCTTGATGAGCAGAGACATGATCGGTCTTGGGTCCTTTCAGTCCAACTTGAACCGCGCCAGGTACTCGGCGCGCCCCTCCCACTCCGGCTGGTCTTCCTTATACATCATATAGCGGCCCACCACCAGCATGTCCATATCCGTGCACATGAAACAACGGTACGCCTCGCGCGGCGTGCGCACGATCGGCTCGCCCCGAACGTTGAAGCTCGTGTTGATGATGACGGGGCAACCCGTCCTCTCTTCAAACCGCTTGATGAGGCGGTGGTAAAGCGGGTTGCGGCCCGGGTCGACCGTCTGAATGCGGGCCGAGTAATCCACGTGCGTAATGGCCGGAACGATCGACCGAGTCCGGTTCAGGCGGTCCAGGCCAAACAGATGCTTGTCCTTCTCGGGATCTCCCCGGCGTTTGTCTTCCCGCACGTTCGCCACCAGGAGCATGTAAGGGCTCTCGACGTCCATCTCGAAGTAATCGGCGCACCGCTCGGCAAGAACCGTCGGCGCGAACGGGCGGAAAGACTCGCGAAACTTGATCTTCAGATTGATCTGCTTCTGCATCTTAGCCGAGCGTGCGTCGCCCAGAATGCTGCGGTTGCCCAGCGCCCGCGGACCGTACTCCATCCGGCCTTGAAACCACCCGATCACCTTTCCCGCTTCAAGTCCCTCAACCGTCTTCTCGACCAGATCCTCCTCGCTCGGGAAATGGCGGAACTTCGCGCCAACCGATTCCAGGGTCTCGCGCGCGGCGTCGTCGTCGAACGCCGGCCCCAGATACGACCCGCGCTGCCCGTCAGGCCTGGGCGGGGTGCGCGGTTTGCCGTAGACGTGGTGCCACGCCGCCAGGGCGGCCCCTGCGGCGCCGCCCGCGTCCCCCGCCGCCGGCTGGATGAAGAGGCCCTCGAAGAGCCCCTCCGCCAGGATCTTGCCATTCGCCACGCAATTGAGCGCGCATCCGCCCGCCAGGCAGAGGTTGCGCTTCCCCGTCCGTTCGCGGGCGCGGCGGGCGACGTTCATCATCACGCGTTCGGTCACCACCTGCAGGCTCGCCGCCAGGTCCATTTCGCGCTGCGTCATCTCCGACTCCGGTTTGCGAGGCGGCCCGCCGAAAAGCTCGTGGAAGCGCCGGTTCGTCATCGTCAAGCCCTGGCAGTAGTTGAAGTGCCGCATGTCCAGCCAGTACGAGCCGTCCTCGCGAATATCGATCAAATGCTCCGCAATCAGGTCCACGTACTTCGGATCGCCGTAGGGCGCCAGGCCCATCACCTTATACTCGCCCGAGTTCGGCTTGAACCCCAAGTAGTACGTGAACGCCGTGTAGAGCAAACCGAGCGAATGCGGGAAGCGAATCTCCTCCAGCAGGCGCACGCGGTTTCCCTCGCCGCAGCCTACGGTCGTCGTGCTCCATTCGCCGACGCCGTCGATCGTGCATATCGCCGCCTCTTCGAAGGGCGAAGGGAAAAACGCGCTCGCCGCGTGAGACTCGTGGTGCGCGGGGAAAACGATCGGCCCCCTGTACGCATCGCCGAGCCCCCGATCGATCTCGCGCGGAATCCGGATCTTCTGACCCACCCACGAAGGAAGCATCGCCAGAAACGACCGAAACCCCCGCGGCGCGTAAGCCAGGTACGTCTCGACCAACCGGTCGAACTTCAGAACCGGCTTCTCGTAGAACGCCACGCAGTCGATCTCGCTCGGCCCAATCCCCCCTTCCTCTAGACAGTAGGCAATGGCGTTCACGGGAAAGTCCGCGTCGTGCTTCTTGCGCGTAAAACGCTCCTCCTGCGCCGCCGCCCACATCTCCCCGTCCCGCAGAAGACACGCGGCGCTGTCATGATAGAAAGCCGAGATCCCAAGAATATCCATGAGGTCGCCCGATCACCCCGCCGCCCGCGAGACTGACACGCCCCCAATCCCCCAGTCAAGCCGGAAACAGTCGCACGCAGCCCTCGCCAAACGCCCCTCTCTCTGCCGGCGCCGAGAAATGACTGGATTTCGGGAGCGGCGTTTGGGACCATGTTGCGGATAGCGGCGGCGGAAGGAATCGGCATGCTCGTCAAGATCAACTGGAAACCGGACCGGAAGGAACTGCGCAAGTTCGGCGTCGTCATGATGGCGGCTTTCCCGGTGATCGGCGCCTTGCTGGCGTGGCGAGCGTTTCACTCCGCCGCGCCGTTCTGGGTCTGCCTCGGCATTGGCCTCGTCTTTCTTCTGTCCTCGTTCCTGTCGCCTCCGCTCGGGCGCGTCCTCTATAGGGGATGGATGGCGCTCGCCTTCGCGTTGGGCGCCGTCGTCTCGCCCGTTGTGCTGGGCGCGGTCTACTTTCTGATCCTCACGCCCATCGGCTTGATCCTGCGTCTGTGCGGCAGAGATCCCCTGCAACTGCGCAAGGGGAGCCGCCCGAGCTTCTGGCGCGAAATCCGCCACCGCACGGAAACGTCGGACTACGAAAGGCAGTTCTGATGACGAACCCCGAAACGAGAGCCGCCCCGGCGAAACGCGGCGAACGGGATGCCGGCGCCGGCCGGCCGGCCGCCCCGGGCGGCCCGAGCGCGAAGCGCCGGTCCATCATTGCGGAGTTCTTCGAGTTTCTCATGGAGAACAAGAAATGGTGGATGATCCCGATCGTGGTGGTTGTGGTTCTTCTCGGGGCTCTGGTCTTGCTGCTCGGCGGCGCGGGGGCAGCCGTGGCGCCGTTCATCTACACGATCTTCTGATTCCTGCGTTTCCCTATGCCGGTTGAATCGCACGCCCTTTTTGAGAACGCACAATGAAGATGAAGAGCGTCCCGGTCCTCGCATCCTCCATTCTCGCGCTTCTTGGCGGGGCGCTTCTCTCCGTTGCTCCCGCCGCCGCATGCAGCGTGCCGGTGTTCCGCTACGCGCTCGAGCGCTGGCCCGTGGACGATTACCTGGCCGTGGTTTTCCACAGCGGCCCTTTGACCGAAGAGGGAAAGCGCATCGTTCGGCGTCTGAAAGGTCAGAGCGAGGAGACGCTCGTCCGCGTCAATCTGAGCGTGAAGACCGCGGATCTCGCGCGCCTCGAAGAAGATCCCTTGCGCGACCTCTGGGACTCCATCCCCGAAGCGAACCCGCCCTGGATTGTCCTGCTGTACGGCCCGGAGTCCGCCGCGCAGGGAGTCGCCTGGTCTGGAGCGCTGTCCGAGGCGAACGCGGCCAGTATTCTGGATTCGCCGGCCCGCCGCACGATCTTCGAGCGCCTCCTCGCGGGCGACTCGGCGGTGTGGCTCCTCCTTGAGAGCGGCGACGCGGCGAAAAGCGATGCCGCTCGAGAGCGGCTCTCCGCCACTCTCGATGCGATGGAACGGGAGATGCAACTGCCGGAGATCGCGCCGGAAGATCGCGAGATCCTTTGGGGCGACGAGGAGGCCGGTCCTCCTCTGCGGATCGATTTCTCCACGGTCCGGGTCAACCGCGCCGATCCGGCTGAGGAAGTCTTGGCAAGCACGCTGCTGCGGAGCGAACCGGATCTCCTCGACGACGCCTTCACGAGCGAGCCGATGGTTTTCCCCATTTACGGCCGCGGTCACGCCCTATACGCCTTGGCCGGGAAGGGAATAACCGAGGCGAACCTTCTCATGGCAGGGCAGTTCATCACCGGTCCGTGCTCGTGCGAGATCAAGGCGTTGAACCCCGGCTTCGATCTCCTGATGCGGAATGACTGGGACGACTTCCTCGGCGCGAGTGCGATCCCGAGCATGGAACTGCAGTACTTGGCGAACCGTTCGCAAGCGGCCGGTCAACGCCCGGAGGGAGGCGGTATTGCTCCCGTCGAGACCGCGGGATCGGCGCCGTCCCGGCGAAGCGACGAACGCCCGTTGGCTCGGAGTCCCGTCGCGCGCAGCGTCCTCGCGACGGTCGCGGTCCTTTTCCTCGCGACGGGGGTCTGCTCCTTTTTCTTCGTTCGGAAAAGAAGCGTAAAGGACTGAACCGAATGGAGACGGAAGCTTGCTGCGAGCGCCTGCCCAAATGACTGGCGGGAGCAAGCATTTTTCTTTTGCACTTTCGAAATCCTTGGGCTATCCAGTGGAATTCGTTAGCGGAAAACAGGAGGAGGATCTCCCATGAGACTGAAGTTCAACTTCGCAGCGTCGGGCATAGGCGCCGCGAATGGCGCCATTCACCCCGTGATTTCCCGGTCATCGAACCCGGTATTCTGCCTCGCGCTCCTCGCGACCCTCCCGCTCCTCGCCGCCTGCCGCGAGCCTCGCTACATCATTCCGGCCCAGAAGACGGCGGAAGAACAGTATTCCTTCGCCGTTAGAGAGGACAACGTCTACCGTTTGCCGATCAACAAGGACAGGCAATGGCCCATGAGCGAGCGAGCCATGGCCGCATACCGGAAGGTCATCGAAGAGTTCCCCGAGAACGAGCGGCTCGTGAGCCATTCCCAGTTGGGCATCGCCATGATTCTGGACAGACGCGGAGACACCCTCGACCGGCTCCGAGACGAACGCCGCGCGCTGAAGATGTACAAGCGACTTCTTGAAACATGTCCCGACGACGACCCGATCCAGATAAACTCCCTCTTCGGGACGGCTGCCATCTACGACAAGCTCGGGAAGTACGAGCGGGCGAAAGAGTGCTACCGGCAAATTCTGGATCGTTTTGGCGAGGGCAAGAATCCGGATTTCGATGGAATCGTCGCCACCAGCCGACGTCGCTACCAGAAAGTCCACGAGACGAAGCGTTAGAGCCGAAGGTACGGGCGCTCTCGGCCCGCGTTGCATGCAGTCCATTTCGCCGAAACGGAAAGGAAATGGAATCATGAATCGCGATCAGCTCCTCGAGGTGCTCGACAAGTTTGGCGTGCCTAGCTTTCAGCACGACACCGCGAGCGGCGCGACGCTGGTCGCCATCCAGCGCGGCGCGCGCCTGATCGGGATGTTTCCCTGTTGCGAGGGCAAGAGCGACAACGTGCTCTGGGTCAATCCCAACATCGAGGCCATTCTGGGCGGCGGCGCCCCCGATTGGGAGGGCGAGGGAGTCGGCGGCATGGGGGGCGACCGTCTCTGGATCTCCCCCGAGAGGAACTTCTACTACAAGAGACCCCGGGAGTTCGCGGATTGGTTCGCTCAGAAAGACATGGATCCCGGATCTTACGAACTCACGGAGGAGGACGGCGGCCTGATGGCGTGCCGCAATTGCTCCAATCTCAAGGACTGGCTGAACGGCCGGATTCTCAAGAACGTGGCGATGGCGCGCAGTCTGTCTCCCATTGAGGATCCCCCCGTCCGCGCCGGAACGCCGGCCGAAGTCTTGGCGCGCCTGAGTTTCGTCGGGGTCGCGTCGACCGAGCAGATCGAGGCGCCCGCGCCCAAGAAGGGCGCCTCGGCGCTCATCTGCCCCTGGGGTCTGACGCAGGTCGCGCCGCCGCGAGGGGACTGCGTGGGAACCGTCGTCGTGCCCACGGCGCGTCGGGCGGAACCGGTCCACTATTTCGGTCCCATCGATGCGGATCGGCTGAAGGTCTACGACGACTACGTGGCTTTCAAGATTGACTCGCGGAAGATCGCGAAGCTAGGCGTTCAACCGGAGGATCTTGCGCCGGAAGGCCCCGTGCGGATCGCCTATGTCAAACCCGTGGCGCCAGAGGTGGGGCCCGTCCCCGCGAAAGCCGAGACGTGGCTCATGCTCGTGCGTGAATCGCAGGACGTGGCGCGCACAAGCGAAGGGGCGCTCGATCCCGCGAAGGCGGACCCTGACGGCCCCCGCGGCGTGATCCAGTCCTACAACCACGACGCCTCCGGAGCGGCCCGTTTCGGCGAGATCGAGATGCAGTACCTCCCGGTGCGTCGATGCGACGACGGCGTATGGCGTTCCACCGTCAAGAGCCGGCTTCTGGCCTTCGTCGGCAAGAAGTCCGATGTCCTTGCCGTCGCTTCGGATCTATTGGGGCTGGAGTGCATCGACTTGTTTGAATGACGGGCGATCCGGCGCCGATCCACAAGAAGCCGCTGTGACTCGGGGAGGCAAGGGAACGCGGCGCCGGCGTCTCGCCCGCAGTCGCGCGAAGCCCGTCCTGTCGGCCGAATCGCCCCTCCCCCCTTTTCCGTTCGTGAAAGCGGACCCCTCGCACCATGACGCCGTTCCCGCGTTCCTCCTCTCCGTGGCGCGCCATCTCGCGCAACGCCGAAGCATACGCCTACCTCGCGCCCGCGGCCGTGATTCTGGCCGTCTTCTGGGTTTTCCCCGTCCTCCTCTCTCTGTTCGTCTCCTTCACGAACTGGCATGGAGGCGACACCCTCGGCGACGTCAAGTGGGTTGGGCTGGAGAACTACGGGATGGCGCTGCGAGATCCGCGGTTCTTCAAGACACTATGGAACACGGTCAACTACGTCCTTTGGAGCGTGCCGATCACGATCGCGACCTCCTTGGCCGTGGCTTTGCTTCTGAACCTGCGCGTTCGGGGCGTGGCTCTCTTCCGCACCGCTTTCTTTCTTCCCTACGTCACGACCTGGGTGGCGATCTCGATCGTCTGGAGCTACTTCTTCCAGCAGAACTTCGGGTTGGCGAACTACGTTCTCGATGACGTGCTGGGCCTGGGGCGACTCAAGTGGCTGAACGAATCGCGCGGGGTCGTCGAAATGGCGGCAACGGGCTTGGGCCATGCCCTCGGCTTCGTGCCCGCCCGCGAGGCGCTTCGGTTCGAGAATCCCCTCCTTCAAGGTCCGAGTCTCGCGCTTTTCGCCATCATCCTCACGTCGGTCTGGCGCGACGTGGGCTACTTCATGATCATCTTTCTCGCCGGTCTGCAGGGCATCGACCGCAGCTATTACGAGGCGGCCTCGATCGACGGCGCCGGACCTTGGAAACGGTTCTGGTCGATCACGTTCCCTCTGCTCTCGCCCGTGACGTTCTTCGTTTTCATCATCGCCATGATCGGCGCTTTCAAGGTCTTCGTGCCGGTCCTCGTCATGACGCCCGAAGGAGGGCCGAGCAAGTCCACGTCGACCCTCGTCTACTTCCTTTACGAGGAAGGGTTTCAGTCCTGGCGTCTGGGCTACGCTTCGGCGATCGCCTATATTCTATTCGTGATTATCCTGGCCATGACGCTGCTGCAGAACCGCATCTTCGGGAGGAGAGTATTCTACCAGTAGGGCGGGGCGTCGCCCCGCCACTGGAGTCTGGGCATTCTGACTAGGCGAGCGAGGCATCGCCCCGCCTCGCCCACGGCTAAGGCCCCCAGTAGGGTGGGGCATCGCCCCATTACAGGCGGCGGTTGACGCGATGAAAACGTCCCTCCTCGCAATCCTCTTTGCTTACGCCGTCCTGTGGGTTTGGCTCCTCGCGCGCTCGCGGCGGCGACGCAGCTGGCGGGCGGTCGGCCATTGCCTCGCCTATCACGGGCTCGTGATCGGCGCCGCCGTCATGGTCTTGCCCTTCTACTGGATGGTGGCGACGTCGCTGAAGGATTTCCAAGGCGCCAACCAGTCCCCGCCAACGTGGCTCCCCCTTGGGACGCACTACTTCGCCCCGCCGCCAGTGGCGAGAGCTTCGGCGGGCAAGGGCGCGTCGGACCCGGACGACCTCGGCAACCTCGTCGAGGTCGGGCTCGTCCAAGACGCGTCCAAGCCGTGGCGCGAGACGCGGCAGAAGCAAGAGATCCTCGTCGCCCCCATCGACCGCCTGAACGAGCCCTCGGCGCGCTACTCCGTTCCCGGCTCGGCCATCCGGCGCGCGCGGCGACCGGAATGGGGCAATTACGTCGAGGCGTGGAACGCGCCGGCCAAGGGAAACCCCCTCCGCCCGGTCACCTTTACCCGCTACTTCCAGGTCAGCATCGTGACGGCCGTCGTGACGACGTTCGGCACGCTGATTACCTCGATCCTCGCCGCCTACGCCTTCGCCAAGATGAAGTTCCGGGGCAAGGGCGTTCTCTTCTACCTCGTTCTGGCAACCATGATGGCGCCGGGGCAGGCGCTTCTCATTCCCAACTTCCTCATCCTCGCGCGCCTGCCCGATTACACCTTCGGCATGCGATGGCTCGACAACTACCCCGCCCTCATCGCGCCCTGGCTCGCCAGTGTCTTCAGCATCTTCCTCTTGCGCCAGTTCTTCTACGGCATCCCCGACGACCTCTGGGACGCCGCTCAGATCGACGGCGCCGGACGTTTCCGCTACCTCTGGCAAGTGGTCGTGCCGCTCTCAAAACCCGCCCTCATCACCGCCGGCATCTTTATCTTTCTCGGCCAGTGGAACTCCCTCCTCTGGCCCCTCATCGTGACAACCCGTCCTGAAATGCGCACCCTGATGGTGGGGCTCCAGACGTTCAACGAGGAGTTGCGCGGCGACTTCAACCTCCTCATGGCCGCCTCGACCATCGCCATCGCGCCCGTCGCTGTCCTTTTCTTCATGCTCCAGCACTTTTTCATCGAAGGCATCGCCCGCACCGGGATCAAGTGACGCAGGCTATCGGTGAACTGCTCCAGCCTGGAGCGCGGGCATCCCCCTGCAGCCGCGGAAGCCTTCTGCCCGACGGACCCTCGCCCCGCGTTTAGCCTTT
>DATKZW010000419.1:0-11718 GCA_035527775.1 Sumerlaeia bacterium
CGACGCGAAGCAGATGCTCGAAGATGGTCTTATCGTCGACCGGAAGTTCCGGCGTTTCGTATTGCGGATCGATCCGTTCCAGGGCCTGCTCGGCCAGTTCGGGGTCCGGCGCGAGAACCGCCACGAGATCGCCGTCCCGGACGACGCGAACCCCGTCAACCTTCTCAGCGGCTGAAGTGTCGACCTCTTTGAGGGTTGCTCCATGGGCCGGGGGTCTCAGAATCCTCGCGTACAACATCCCGGGCAGCAGAATGTCGCCTGCGTACTTCGCCTTGCCAGTGACCTTCGCTTCGGCGTCGGTCCTTGTCACGGGTTTGCCTACGATCGTGAACCGCTCGGGCGTCTTCAACACCGCCTCCTTCCCGAGCCGGCGGGTGATCTTCTTGCCTTCCGTCAACTGTGCGTACGTGACGCGCTTCTCGCCGTTCGATGAATCGAAAACGACGCCGTCCTTCGTTTTCAGCCGGTCGAGAGGCGCTTTCAAGCGCTCGGCCGCCAACTCCAGCAGGACGCTGCGAGCCTCGGCAGCCGCGGCCCTGAGCGGCGGACCGAAGAAGCGGGTCGACATGGAGCCGAAAGTCCCCATGTCCCACGGGCAGAGATCGGTGTCGCCCATGACCATGTCCACGGAGTCCAGGGGCGTGTCGAGCTCGTCGGCCAGCATCTGCGCCAGGGAGGTGACGATCCCCTGCCCCATTTCGATCTTGCCGGTGAAGCACGACACCCTGCCGTCCTCGCCAATCCTGAGAAACGCGTTGAAGTCCTCGGGCAGCTGCTGCCCTGGCGGGCGGCCCCCGCCGCGCTGGGCAAGCGCATCGTCTCCCAGGGAGAAAAGGACGAGAACGCCGCCGCCGATCGACTTGAGGAATTCCCTTCGATCCAGAGCGGGGGCATCCTTGGGATCTTGGGAATCCGGTTCCAGTTGTTTTTCGGTTTCTTTCATCGCTCGACTCCTCCCTGCATCTCAAGGGCTGCCGCCTGGATCGCCTGGACGATGCGGGTATGGGCGCCACAGCGGCACAGGTTGTCGTCCATATGGCTGATGATATCCTCACGGCTGGGCCGACTGTTCTTCATCAAGAGGGTGTAAGCGGTCAAGATCATCCCTGGCGTACAGAACCCGCACTGCAAACCGTCGTGTTCCATGAACGCCTTCTGGAGAGGGTGCAGATCGCCGTTCTTCCCCAGCCCCTCGATCGTAACGACTTCCTTCCCGTCGACCGCCCAGACGGGCGATTGGCACGACCGGACGGCTTTCTGGTTGACGAGCACCGTACACGCGCCGCAATAGCCTTCACCGCACCCGTACTTGCATCCCGTCACACCGAGTTCAGCGCGCAAGACCCATAGCAGCGCGCGCTCTCCCTCGACCGTCAGTTGTTGGGGTTTGCCATTGAGCTGAAATCGGATGGTTCTTCTCATCGGCGTCTCCTTCCCGAACGGGACTCACTATGTCGCACTGCCCCTCGAGCAACTCGCTCGCCGTGTCCGTTCGCTCCAAACTCCGAATGTAGCAGAAAGAGTTCCGGGGGTCAAGCTGCGCGGGCGCAGTTCGTTCGGGTCCTTTCCTTGCACAAAGGCGCAGCTCCCGGGGCGCACTGACAGGCGATGGCCCGGTCCGGAGGCCCCGTTCGTTGGAAACGCGAAAAGGAAGTTGCATGCAGCCACGCGGCGCGATACACAGAAGCGTGTCGCTAACGATTGAGCGCCTTGCGGAGCAGGAAGGAGCGAGTCGGTGAAAATCGTTCATTTGACGAGCGTTCATGTCTGGCGAGACGTCCGCATCTTCGAGAGGATGTGCCGTTCACTGGCTCGCGATGGACACGAGGTGCACTTGGTCGCGCCGCGGGACGGGGCGGCGGAGAGGGAGGAGGCGGACGGCGTTCTGGTGCATTCGGTTGCCCTCCCTCGGGGGCGTTGGGAGCGTTTTCGCAAGACGAGGCGGGAGATTGCGGCGCGGGCGGAGGCGATTGGCGCCGATTTGCGCCATTTTCACGACCCCGATCTGCTGCGGCTGATGGCGGCGTCGCAGGACCGAACGGGAACGCCCGTCGTCTACGACGTCCATGAGGACTATCGGGCTCAGATACTCGGCAAGTCGTGGGTGCCGACCGGGAGTCGTCGCGCGATCGCCTGGTGGTTCGGGCGGTTGGAGGATCGGCATTCGAAGGCGGCGTCGGGGATTGTGGCCGCGACGCCGCATATCGCGCGACGGTTCCTCGGGCATCCGTTTTGTGAGCTGGTGCAGAACTTCCCCGATCTCCGGGAGTTCCCGCTCAGCGAGGAGGAGGCGGACCGCGATCCGGGGCGGTTCATTTTTGTGGGGGAAATCACGGCGATTCGGGGAATCCGCGAGATCCTCGAGGCGGCGCCGCTGGCGGGGCGAGGGACGCGGGTGGCCCTCGGGGGGCCCTGGGAGGACCCGGGATTCCGGGCGGAAATGCTGCGCCTGGAGGGGTGGAAACAGGTCGAGGAACTCGGCTATCTGGACCGCCCGTCCGTGCGCGGGGAGATGGCGCGTTCGACGGCGGGCCTCGTGCTGTTCCCGCCGCTTCCCAACCACATCTTCAGCCAGCCGACGAAGCTCTTCGAATACATGGCGGCCGGCATACCGGTCATTGCTTCGGACTTCCCCCACTGGCGGACGATCATCGAGGGGGCGGGCTGCGGGCTGCTGGTCAATCCGACCGACCCGGCCGAGATCGCGCGGGCCATGCGCGAGATCAAGGACCGGCCGGAGGAGGCGCGGGAGATGGGTCGGCGGGGGCGGCAGGCGTCTCTGGACACCTACAATTGGGCGAGGGAATACGAGAAACTGACGGACTTGTACCGGCGAATCGCGGTTTGAGGACGGCGGCGCCCGCGGACCGGGATCGACCGATCAGGCCATGACGATCTTTTCCCGGCCTTCCGATACGTCGCGCGTGGCGTTGCGCGCGTCCACGACGAGTTGCGCGTTCCGGACGAGTTCCTCGTAGTCGACGCAGCCGTGGGCGGTGGCGATGAGGACCGCGTCGAACTCGGCGATGGCTTCGGGCCGCCATTCGATGCTCTTGCGACCGGCCAGGCGCCCGTGCTCGCGGCTGGGCGGGATAACAGGGATGTGGGGATCGTAGAAGGCGACCTCGGCGCCCGATCCGAGGAGGAGGTCGAAGAGTTCGAGGGAGGGACTCTCGCGCATGTCGTCGACGTCGCTCTTGTAGGCGATTCCGAGCAGCAGCACGCGCGAGCCTTTGAGCGCCTTCCGGCGTTCGTTCAGGGCGCCCGTCAGGCGGTCGATCACGTACCGCGGCATGGCGGAGTTGACTTCTCCGGCCAGTTCGATGAAGCGGGTGTTACATTTGAACTCGCGCGCTTTCCAGGTCAGGTAAAAGGGATCGATGGGGATGCAGTGCCCCCCGAGTCCCGGCCCGGGATAGAAGGGCATGAATCCGAAAGGCTTGGTCTTGGCGGCGTCGATGACTTCCCAGACGTCAATGCCCATCCTCGTGTAAACGATCTTCAGCTCGTTGACGAGGGCGATGTTGACCGCGCGGAAGATGTTCTCGGTGAGTTTCACGGCTTCGGCCACGCGGGTGCTCGCCACGAGCACGACTTGGGGCACGATGTCCTTGTAGAGGGCTTGGGCAAGGGCTCGGCTGGCCTCGTCGTCGGCGCCGACTACCTTGGGTATGGCGGGCGCCGAATGGTCGCCGCCGCGGCCCGGGTCCTCGCGCTCGGGCGAGTAGGCGAGGAAAAGGTCCTCGCCGACTTTGCGCCCGTGTTTTTCGAGAATCGGCGCGAGCGCTTCCTGGGTCGTGCCGGGGTAGGTGGTCGATTCGAGCGCCACCAAGCAACCGGGTTTGACGTAGGGGGCGATGGACTCGGCCGTGGCCGTGACGTAGGAGAGGTCGGGTTCGAGGTGACGGCTCAGCGGGGTGGGGACGCAGATCAGCACGGCGTCCGCTTCGCCGATGCGGGCGAAATCGGTCGTGGCGTCGAGGCGTCCCGCCTTCACCTGTTGCTCGATGCTCTCGCTCGGAATGTGGGCGATGTAGGATCGGCCTTGGCGGAGACTTTGACAATGGGCCTCCACGATGTCGAAGCCGATCGAGCGGTATCCCTTTTGGGCGAATTCCAGGATCAAGGGCAGGCCGACGTACCCGAGTCCGACCACGCCGATGCGGGCTTCGTGGTTTTCGAAACGCTGAAGGAGAGGGGCGATATCCATGGATCGAGCGACCTCCGGTCAAAGCTAGGCGCACGTGGGCCGCGTCCGCGGCCGGGGGCGGCGGGCGCGTTCCCATCTACAAGCGCCTCTGGGGCGTGTCAACCAAAAAACGTGTTGCTAAGCGGGGCGGCCCATGATAGGTTTCCGGTGAATACTCGGGCATCTGCGGCCGTTGCGTTCTGGTGGCCAAGAAAGCCGACGGCGCGGGTGGGCCCATAGCCGTGGCCTTGTCCCCCGCTGGACGGTACGACATAAGGAGGAACGGATGAAAGTCCCGTTGCTGGATTTGAAGGCCCAGTTGCGGCCCATCGAAACGGAAGTCAAAAATGCGGTTCTGGAGGTAGTAGACTCAACCCGCTATATCATGGGTCCCAAGATCGAGGAGCTGGAGCGGAAGATCGCCGAGTACACGGGTGCGACGCACGCCGTGGGCGTGTCGTCGGGCACGGACGCTCTCCTGATCGCGTTGATGGCGTTGGGGATTGGGCCGGGAGACTTTGTCATCACGACTCCCTACTCCTTTTTCGCCACGGCCGGCGTTGTCGCGAGACTCCACGCGACGCCGGTTCTCGTGGACATCGATCCGGACACCTACAACCTCTGCCCACAGGCGCTGGAGGCGTGGTTCGAGAAGGAGCCGGAGCGAGCCGGGAAGGTCAAGGCGATTATTCCGGTCCATCTATACGGCCAGTGCGCCGACATGGACCCGATACGGGAGGTCGCGGGGAAACGCGGCGTTCCCGTGGTCGAGGACGCCGCGCAGGCGATCGGAGCGAGATACCCGTCGAAGGACGGCGTGAGGAAGGCCGGCTCGATGGGAACGATAGGGTGCTTTTCCTTCTTCCCGAGCAAGAACCTGGGCGCCATGGGCGACGGGGGGATGACGGTGACGAGCGACGGCGATCTTGCCGAGAAGATGGTTCGTCTGCGCAATCACGGCGCCAAGCCGAAGTATTACCACGCGATGATCGGCGGCAACTTCCGTCTCGATCCGATGCAGGCGGCGATCCTCTTGGTGAAGCTGCCGCATCTGGAGCAGTGGCACGCCGGGCGGCAGCGCAACGCCGCGTACTATGACGAGAACCTGAACGTCGACGGGATCAAGAAACCGACGACCGCTTACGACCGGGAGTCTCACATCTACAATCAATACGTCATCTCCGCGCCCGAACGGCGCGACGAGTTGCGGAAGTTCCTGACGGAGAACGAGATCGGCAACGAAGTCTACTACCCCGTTCCGTTCCACGAGCAGGAGTGTTTCCAGTATCTGGGGTACAACCTGGGCGACTTCCCCAAGAGTGAATACGCCGCGCGGCACACAATCGCCTTGCCGATCTACCCCGAGCTCAGCGGCGAAATGCAGGACTATGTTATCGCGAAGATAGGGGAATTCTATGGCTAAACGAGTTTGCGTGGTCGGCGCGGGGCGCTGGGGCAAGAATCACATCCGGACTTTGCACGAGCTGGGATGCCTGGGCGGGATCGTGGAGTCGAACTCGGAGAAACTGAGCGAGTTCTCGAAGGCGTACCCCCGCGCGAAAACGTTCGGCAGTGTGAAAGAGGCCGTCGGGGAGGATTTCGACGGGTATACCGTTGCCACGCCGGCCGAGACCCATTTCGACGTCGCCGCTTTTATCATCCAACACGGGAGACACGTTCTGGTTGAGAAGCCGATTACGCTGACGGCGGCGGACGCCCGGGAGTTGAAACGCATGGCCGAGAGCAACGGCGTGAATCTCATGGTCGGGCACGTCCTGCTTTTCCATCCGGCCATCCGCAAGATCAAGGAGCTCCTTGACGAAGACAAGATCGGCAAACTGCAGTACCTCTACAGCAATCGGCTGAACCTTGGAACGGTCCGGACGGAGGAGAACATCCTCTGGAGTTTCGCGCCCCACGACATTTCGATTTTCCAGCACCTCATCGGCGCCATGCCTTCCGAGATCATTTCACGAGGCGGCGCCTTTCTCCAGCCGCACATTCACGACTCGACTCTGACGATCTTGACCTACCCGGACAACATCGTGGGGCATATCTTCGTCAGTTGGCTGCACCCGTTCAAAGAGCACCGCATGGTCGTGATCGGCTCAAAGGGGATGTTGTCGTTCGAGGACTCGAGTGAGAACAAAGACATTCTTTTCTACAGGAAGGGCATCGACTGGATAGAAGGCGAGCCGGTGACGCGCGAGGGGGCGACGGAGGTCATCCCCTACGACCGAGAGATGCCGCTGGCGGCGGAGTTGCGGTACTTCGTCGATCGCCTCGACGGATCGCCGGTCGAGAAGGCGAACGCGCAAAACGCCGTCGAAGTGCTCGAAATACTGGAGAGCGCGTCGGCGGAGTTGCTTTCGGCAAAGGCGCCGGCGCGGCCGTCGACTCCCGGCCCGCAGGAAGAGAGGAAGCGCTTCATTCATGAGACAAGCTACGTCGACGACGGCGTTGAGATCGGGGAGGGAACGAAGATCTGGCATTTCAGCCACGTGCAGTCGGGGAGCCGGATCGGGCGCAAGTGCGTGCTCGGTCAGAACGTAAACGTAGGCAACAACGTCCATATCGGCAACTTCGTCAAGATCCAGAACAACGTTTCCATCTACGAAGGCATCACTCTGGAGGACTACGTCTTCTGCGGCCCGTCGATGGTTTTCACGAATATCCGCGATCCGCGCTCGAAGTATCCCCAGGCCGGCAGCAAGTATTATCTGAAGACCCTTGTCAAGGAAGGGGCTTCGATGGGCGCGAACTCGACCATCGTGTGCGGTCACACGATCGGTCGCCACGCTTTCATCGCCGCCGGGGCGACGGTGACGAAGGACGTGCCCGATTACGCATTGATGATGGGGGTTCCGGCTCGCCAGAAGGGTTGGGTGTGCGAGTGTGGCGAGATTCTCCCGTCTTTCGAAGACGCTGTAACCTGTCCTCGCTGCAGTTTGAAGTATGCGTTGCGCGATGGCGCTCTGGCCCCGGCCGAAAGGTAAAGTCGGAAAGGCGCGGCGAAGAAGCGCGAGGGGATGCCGAAAAAGCGGAAGAGCCCAAAGAGCGAGCGGAAGGAGGGCGTGGCGCGTCGCGCTCGCCGAGCCCGCTTGCTGGGAGGCGGGCGGAGGGACCCCTCCCGCGCGCCGTCTCTGGCTTGGGTTTGGTGGCTCCTCGTCTGCCTCACGCCGTTTGCCCAAGTCCCTGACATGATGTCGGGCAACTTCTTGCCCAAGACCTTCTGGGCGGTCGTGTGTCTCGGTTCCGCGTGCCTTTTCCTTCGGCCGAAGCCGCCCCATCGCGTCGGCCTCACGACGCTGGGCGTGCTCTGGGCGCTCCTGAATGCGTGGGTGCTGCTTTCTCTTTTCTGGGGGCGGCAGCCGCGCGTCGGCTTCGAGCGGTGGATCTCGCTGTTTCTTCTTCCCACGGTCGCCTACTTGGTTGCGTTGCGCACGCGGTTCTGGGAGTCTTCCATCTTCTGGGACGCGTACTGCGCAATCTATATCGTCATCTGCTCGATCGGGTGCCTGCAGTTCATCCTGCCGATCGAGTTTCTCAAGCCGTGGCTTGGGGAGCAGAACTTCCTGGACGGGATATCGAGCATGGCGCTGCCGTCGGCCACGTTCGGCAATCGAAACTACGCGGGCCTCTATCTTTGCGTCAGTTTCCCCTTCATCGTCTGGCGGTATTCCCGGTCGGAAGGCAAACGGATGATTCTGCCGGTTGCCGCTCTCGCCTTGGGAGCGGCCTTCATCCTCTTTACGCGCACGCGAGGCGCGTGGCTGGCGCTGCTGTTCGGGGGCGGGTTCATGCTGGTTTGCGGGGTCTGGCCGCGGATCCTGAGTCGACGGCGCAAGCTGCTGGCGCCCGCGATCGTCGCCGTCGTCGTCTTTGGGGCGGCGGTTGTCCTGCGCCCTTCCAGTCGCGTAAAAAGGCAAGGACACGGTGGATACGGCGACATGCCCTTCTACAAGGAAAGCCTGCTTAACTCATTCCAGACCCTCTTCACGGACGCCAAGAAGAACAAGCGATGGGGAATCTGGAAGGACGCCTTGTCGGTCGGCACGAACCCCGTGATCGGCTGCGGAACGGGGAGTTTTCCGATCGCGGCCACTCCGTACAACGACGACGGCAATGTGAACACGCTGAACTACGAAGTCCACTGTGATTTCCTCCAGTATTACGTGGATCTCGGCGCCGTCGGTCTGTTGCTGGCTCTGGCCTTTCTGATATGGATTCCCGTTCTCGGCTTCAGGCAGCGTCAGGAAACCTTGCTTCTTGTCGCCGGCGCGTCATGCACGGCCTTTCTCTTCATGGAAGCCTTCACGTTCATCGCCGAGAAAGTCTCCACGTACATCTGGATGCCGGGAGTCGCGGCGATGCTCAACGCGCGATACATCGAACGCCCGCTCGTTTCGGCGTCGGTCAGTCCCGCGGCCCGCCGTTGGGCGGTCAGAGGCGCCGCTCTTCTCCTCTATGCGTTCGCGGCGGTGGTGGGGTTCACGATCTGGGGCGATCGGCAGTTCAAGGCGGAGATAGAGGCTTTCAACAATCGTCAGCGGATTCCGCAGTTCGGCCGGCTGGCCAATGACGTCCTTCCCAAGATGCAGTTTGACGCGAACATGGTCCACATCTGGACGCATCAGCTGGCGCCCCTTGCAACGAGGTTGAAACAGCCGGACGCCGCCGAGGTTTTCGCCCGCAAGGCGGTGGCGCTTCATCCCACCGACGCCGTTTGCCTGGAAATTCTGGCCAGAGCGGCCGCAGAGAGGAAGGAATGGGCGAAGGCCGCTGCGCTCTTGGACCGTTTCGTCAAGACGCGCGGAAAGCGGACGCCCGACCAAAACTGGGTGGATCTCATCGCCTGCTACCAGAAGGCGGAGGATTCCGAAGGGATGCTGGACGCCGTGAGGCGGGCGCCCGAAAGCGTCCGGAAGCAGGTGCTTCGATTGCCCGAGGGCGTTCGCGCTCCGACTGCGGGCGACGGCTCTTAAGCGGGGAAGACGAGAATGATAAGGCTCTTCGACGTGACTCTCTGTCTTCTGGCGCTCGTTCTCGTCTTACCCCTGGCGCTTCTCATCGCCATTCTCATCAAGATCGACTCGGCGGGCCCCGTGCTTTTCGGACAGGAGCGCGTCGGCAAAGGCGGTCGGCCGTTTCGCATGCTGAAATTCCGCAAAATGCGAAACGATTTGCGCGCCCCGGGGCCCAGCGTCACGTCTCGGTATGACAGCCGTCTCACGGTGGTCGGACGTTGGCTGGAGCGGACGAAGCTCGACGAGTTGCCTCAGCTGATCAACGTGCTGAAAGGCGACATGAGCATCGTGGGCCCCCGGCCCGAGCTGAAGAAGTTCACGGAATTCCATCAGGACAAGTGGGCGAAGGCCCTCTCCGTCAAGCCTGGACTGATCGGCATGAGCCAGATCCTGAACCGCAACGAATCGGAGATGTATCCGGCGGACTGCAGGGATCGGGAGGAGTACTACGTCAAGGCGATTCTTCCCGGCAAACTGGATCTGGACGTTCACTACGTCGAGAACATCTCTCTCCTTCTGAATCTGAAGCTCCTCGGGCGCGCTTTTCTTCGAACGCTCTTCGGGGCGGTCACGCGCGATTCCTTCATCTCGGCCTCGAGAAGCGTCTATCTGGCGAGCGCCTACACCGCGATCAGCGTTCTGAGCATGTACCTGGCGTACCACCTCCGCTTTCAGGGGCAGATGCCGGAGACGGATCTGCGGGCCTATCGTTTCAGTCTTCCCGCGGTCCTCGCGATTTCGCCTTTTGTTTTCCTTGCCTTTCGCACGCACCGGAGGATGTTCGGCAGCATCACGTTGGAAGACTTCGCCTCCCTTTTCAAGAGCAGCGTGATGATCTCATTCCTGGCGATCTTGGCGCTTGTTGCCTTCGATATTCGCGGGATCTCGCGCCTGGTCTACTGCATGGATTTTTTCGGGCGCTTCTTAGGCCTCGTCTTCATGGTGTACGTCGAGTTTCAAGTGAAACAGAAACACAAACTGCTTACCAGTCGAGCCATTCGCACCGAAGTCGTGTTTGAGTCCCTTGTCGTTGGGTTTCTGTCCCTCCTCTCGACCTTGATCGCTTGCCGCGTGATCTTCCCGCCGGAAGCGTTTTCGAGGGAAATGCGCCAGTCGCAATGGATCATGTTCTCCTTGCTTTTTCTCAACCCCCTGATCTACCTGATCACGTTCCAGGAAGTGCCCGCGCGTTTTCTGTACTTCGTGAAGGTGAAATGCCATCAAGTCGCCATGATCGTCGCGCAGGGCGCCCTCTTTCTGCTTGTCATCTCCCTTCTTTTCGACGTGCGCGGCTATTCGCGAGGGGCGATCGCCTTGAGCTTTTGTCTTTCGGCCGCCGCGATGCTGTTGTTCTTCACTCTCATGTGGGCGTTGCGTTGGCGAAGCATGCCGCAAATGCCGGGCGAGAGGGTTCTTTTGATCGGCCTGACCCCGGATTCCGACCTTTTCATCAACGCGCTGAGGCGCAGCCATCGCAACTGCTCGATCGTGGGCATTATCAGCGGCGAGATTCGCGACCGTTTCTACACCGTGTCCCGGATTGAGGTCCTCGGCGCCTTAAACGATCTCAACGACGTCCTGAGCGTCTACCATGTCGACACCTTTGTTGTCTCCAGAGAGAACCTCCGCGACAGGGACCTGAGGTGGGTCCGGAGAACGGCCAAGGAGCACGACATCCGCATCCGGTACGTCTCCGGCGTGGATCGTTTCATGCGCGAAGGCGACGAAACGAAGCGGTCGGGGTTTTGAGGCGCGGAGGCGCGGGCTTCGGGGCTCTCCAGAGTCCGCCAAGGCGTTTCCTCTCCGGAGAGCAGCGCGTCTCTCGAAGGGGCTCCCCCCGCCGGCGCGCCGGGCGCATGCGCCGAAAGGGGTTGACTCGCCCGCTTGCGACAGTGCAGAATATGGCGTTCCTCTGGAAGGAACTATGAGCAAGTGAGATTCCCGAGGCGCGAACGTGCAGATCAGCACACGGGTAGAGTCTCTTCCGGCGTCAGGCATCCGCAAGATCTTCGACCAAGTGGTCGCCTTGGAGCGGAAGGGGGAGAAGGTCATTCGCTTCGACGTGGGGCGTCCCGATTTCGAGACCCCTCGCTTCGTGGTGGAGGCCGCTAAGTCGGCTCTTGACAAGGGTTTCACGAAGTACGTCAGCAATCGCGGCATCCCGGATCTGTGCGACGCCATCAGCCGGAAGCTCGAGACCCAGAACGGGGTGAAATACGATCCTGGCGCCGAGATTATTGTCACCGTCGGCGCGAGCGAAGCGGTGGCGATCACGATGCTTGGGATCCTGGAGCCGGGGTCCGAAGCGCTTATCCCAACGCCGGCCTGGCCACACTACGAGTGCTGTGCGCGACTTGCCGGGGCCACGCCCGTCTCCGTGCCCCTCGATCTGAGCGACGGCTTCGCCCTCACGTCGGATCTGTTGGAGAGACGCGTTACGGAGAAGACGCGCCTGCTGGTCGTGGGGAGCCCGGGGAATCCTTCCGGGCGCGTTTACAGCAA
>DATKZW010000420.1:0-5953 GCA_035527775.1 Sumerlaeia bacterium
GAAATGAAAAGCCGTTTTGCGCCGAACCGGATCGGGAAGCGCTGTTCGAGCCGCGTGACTCCGGGAGGGATGTGAGGAACCAGGGTGAGCGCGTCGGCGGAGTAGAGGTACTCGAAAAGCCCCCGGATCAGGGCGGCGGGAGGCCCGAGGCTGTCGTAGCAGAGGTTGATCGGGTTTGTGTCGAACCATGGCGTGGCGCCGAAGTTCTTGAGGGGATTGTCCATCTGGAAGCGCCGGGCGAAACCGAGCATGCGGAGCATCGACCGGCGCGCGTCCTCGTAGGCGCCGAGTCGATAGTAGGCCATGATCGCGCGCGCCTCGCACGTGGACCAATGCCCTCCATTGACCCACGTGCCGAAGGAGAAGATCCCGCCGTCCTCATACATGTCGTCGAGAGAGGGGTAGTTGGTTAGAATCAGGTCGTGCGGGCGCAAGCCGGGAATGGAGGCGATCTTGGCGTAGATCTTCCGCGCCTGAGCGTCGTCCGCGACCCGGAAGCAGACGGCGTCGTGGTTGACGATCGCTTCGAAGTAGCCGTGCTTCTCCGCGCCGTAGACGCCGTGGCGCGTGCCGTCCGGGTCGAGGGACTTGATAAAGTACCCCTCCTCCGTCGCGAGGGCCTTCAGCCCTTCCTTGGCCAGGTCGCGGCGCTTCGCGTAGAGGCGCGCCTTCTCGCCGTCCCCGACGAGCTTCTCGAGTTCGATGAGGCGATCGAGGCCCGCGATGTAAGTGACCGACAGTCCCGAGAGATAGGCCTTTTCATACGTCCCATCCGGCCGCTTCCACCCGGCGTAGCTCGGCGCGAGGAGGTTGCCGGCGGGTCCGGCGAGGAAGAGGTTGTTCTTCGGGTCGCGGCGCGACTCGATGAAGTTGGCGCAGCGTTCGAGCTTGGGGAGGTAGTGGGCGAGAGCTTTCTCGTCGCGGCTGATCAGGAGCAGTTCGGCCTGCATCACCAGGCCGGCGGCCGTGAACTCCATGCCCCAGTCGTGGATGTCGACGCGCCCGTCGCCTTGCTTGTGGACCGCCCAGTCGGGCGTTGCGGCGTCGCAGAGCTGTCCGTCGGGGACGACGCCCTGGCTCTTTTCGCGCCAGATCCACTCGCGCTTGCCGTCGCCCATCGTGTCGAACCAGCAGTCCTGGGCGTTCTGCAGGAACGTCCGGTACGGTTCCGTTAGAAAGGGCAGACTGCAATAGGAGGGGCCATAGCTGTTCTGAATCCACCACGCGCCCCATTTCGGTCCTTCGACGAAACCGTTCCAACTGGGCGTGTAGAGCATCGCCGCATTCTGGAACTCCGGGTCCGGCGCGAACATTCGGCGCGCCACGTCGAGCAGACGCAGGTACTCGACATCCCCCTCGCCCGAGAAGTAGCGACCTTCGAATCGTCCAGGCCCCCGCCCGTTTCCCGAAGTCGCGCCGTCCCCGCTCGGCAAGCGGTCCGGCGTGGCCGCGAAAGAGAAAAGCGGCGGCAGAGCGCAAGCGCAGATCCACATGCAGGGAATCCCCGCACGGACATGGACAGGCGATTGATTTGCCATGGGTGAAGCCCTCGTTTCTATGAATGTCGTCGCAAAAACGGCTCAAGAGACCGTTATCTCATGATCCCGGCTTTCCAACCCGGTAGATCAGGGCCAGTCTATCCCTGTAGCACAGCTCAAGCCAGGGATAGTCCCAGGGCTTGAAGCCGCGCGAACTCGGCTCGAAAGGCCCCGAGAAGACATAGTCGATCCCGTACTCGGCCAAGAAGCTCCGCATGGCGTCGGGCGGGTCCTGACCCGAGTAGAACCCCCGCATTCGCTCGCACTTGTTCTGGAAATCGACGGTCTCGACTGAATGGACCACGAAAGGGCGTGCGAGGGTGTAGCGGCCAAGGAGATGCCCTGTCCATACCCCCGCCATGATGCGGGCGCCTTCGGGAAGATTCTCGTCGATCCAGCGCAGGGGCTCGAGGATCTCGGCGGGGGGATAGTAGACGGGTGAGCTCCGCCCATCGAAGTAGGGGAAACGCAAGAACGCGACGTTGGGACGAACGGTGACCGCGAGGAGCCACAGGGAGGCCGCAATGAGGCAAGCGCGCTTTGGCCAGCCGGTTCGAGAGGCGGCCCAGCCGGCCGCCTCAAAGAGGAGATACGCGGTGAGAATGGCCACCGGAACGTGGACTCCCTCGACAAGCCGGCGGCGAAAGGGGAATGGAAGCGTCATGAGCGCACACGTCGTCGCCGCCCAGACGACGAGGAAAATGAAAGGTCTTCTCTTCCGATCGCGAACGGCCAGCGCAGCCCCGCCCGCGGCGGTGAGCCAGAGGAGGCCAAAGAAGCTCACCCACTCTCCCCACCCGCGCACGGGAGCTTGGTTCTGTTCGGCCACCGCGCCGAAGACGGGGTTGGTCGCTTTGGTGTGGAGGTGCATGCCCATCATCGCAGCGCCGACGAGCGCCATGAGGGCGAATCCGACAACCCGACCCGCCTTGAAGAGGCCCCGCTTGCGCACCCGGATGAGCCCGAGGAACCCGGCGGAAACGGCGCCCATGGACAGAAGGTTCCAGGGATGCACGACGCCCATGGCGAAGATTGCCGCCATGCACGCCAGAAGGGGCCGGCCGAGGCGTCGTCCCGCGCAGAAGGCGTGGAAGTTCCAGTAGTAGACAACCATCAGGAGCAGAGAGAGCGGAACCTGAGGGAAAAGCGCAAGCGAGCGAAATGTATTCGCCTCGGAGATCGCCTCGAAGCCGCTGGAGAAACAGACGATGGCCAGCATGCCCAAGCGGGCGCAGCCGTCGCGGAAGAAGTAGCGCGACTTGCCATAGAGGTAGACGAGAAACGCCACTCCCGCCAGGATCCGGATCAAGTGGAAGACGGTGAGAAACTCGAGTCTCAGCAGCGAGGCCAGCTTCCCTGCGAGCAGGTGATGGTTGAAGAGCGGCGCGGGCGGGTGCGGTTCGGTCGTGACGGTGTTCTGATAGAAGATGACGCCATGCCGCGCCCCGTAGAGGCACTTGCCGAGCATGATATTGGCGTCCAGCGGGTAAGGATGGCCGATGAAGAACGTCCCCTCGGGCTTCGACCATTCGCCGAGAAGATAGGCGGCTTGAATGATGACGAACACGGAAAGGATGAGAAGGAGTGCGATGGAATACTCGTTGCGTCGTTGCGAATAGCGCCTGGTCCAGGACATTTCGATAAGGTTCGCTCTCTGATTCCGTCGCACTCTGTACAGACGGTTCGCCACAGGCCGTTTTAGGAGATCCTGAGAGAGCCTGGTCTCCCTTGACCGAGCCGGGGGCAGATCGGCGGGGCGATGCCCCGCCCTACTTGCCGCTTCCCAACCGGCGCTTCACCTTCGCCTTCAAGATATCGAGAATCGGCGCGTTTCGCGCAATGTGCTCGAGAGAAGCAACTCGGCGGGCTGTCTCCTCGGCCTCGGCGAGGCGCTTGCGGACGGCTTCGAGCGCGCGGGCTTCCTCGCGTTTGTCGGCGTAGCGCCAGGCGGCCACCTGCAGGGAGCGCGCCAGTTGGAAAAACTCGTAGATCTCCTCGCGCGGCACGCGCGTCTCGTTCAGGTAGGGCCACCTCTCGAGGTAGTAGCGCTTCTCATCCGCGAAGTCTTCGGGCTCGAAGGCGATGCCGCGGAGATTCGTCTCGGAAACGCCGATCTTCTTGCCCCATTCCCACGCCTCGGTCCCGGGCAAGAGAACGAGGGGACCGAACTGAATGAACCGAAAGACGTCCATGTTGTCGAGGGCGAAACGCATCGAGGCGTACAGATCCTCGCGCGTCTCGCCCGGCGCGCCGACGATGAAGCACGACGTGTATTCGAGACCATGCTTGCGGGCGAGCTCCACCGTCTTCTCGCGCGCCTTCGCCACCGACTCCTTGTTGAAGGTTCTCAGCACGTTGTCCGATCCCGACTCGATGCCAAGACCGAGAAGGTCGAAGTTCGTGCGGGCGAGCGTTTCGGCGAGTTCGTCATCGAGGAGATCGGCCCGGACGTGGCACCGGAAGCGAACCCCTTCATGAAGGCCGCGTTCGCGCACCGTCTTCAGGATTTCGAGGACCCGGCTCTTCTTGCCGATGAAGAGATCGTCGTAGAAATGGACGATCTCGGGATCGAAGTCGCGGCGAATCTGTTCGACCTCGCCCACCACGTATTCGTTCGAGGGGTATCGGTAGCCGCGCCCCCACATTTTGACTGTGCTGCAAAAGGCGCAGTTGAAAAGACAACCGCGGCTCGTCACCAGTTGGATCTCGGGCGCATCGGCGAGCCATCGCTCGCGCATCAGTTCGCGATCCGGATAGGGCACGGTGTTCAGATCGGCAATGAGAGGGCGCGGCTCCGTTCTGAACAGAGCGCCGTTCTCATCGCGATAGAGAACGCCCGGCGCCTTCGCCAGACTCTGTGGCGTGAATCTCCCTTCCGCGGTAAAGAGGCGAAGCAGATCGACGAATGTCTCCTCCCCCTCGCCGAGGACGGCGGCGTCGAAAGCCGGATCGAGCACGGTGGGGAGAGTTGAGACGTGGGGTCCTCCGGCGAGAATCGGGCAGCCGAGGGCCTCCTTGATCTTGCGCGCCTCGCGGGCGGCGTACGTCGAGTTCATCGTCACGAAACTCACGCCCACGAGGTCCGGCCGCGCGTCGATCACGCGCTCCGTTGCGTTCTCAATGAGGAACTCGACGCCTTCCACGCGCTTCCGGGCGTGCGCCGCTAGGTAGCCGAGCCCGAGCGGCGCCAAAGCGTCCCACTTTTCGCGAAGCCACGTGTTCTCAACGCCCGGATACCGGGCCGCCAACAGAGCGATCTTCACGTTTGCAGGTCTCTTCCCCCGTGGTTCCGACCGGAAAAATCAGGCGCGGTTCCGCGCGGTTCCTTCTCGTCTACTCGGGAGGGCGCTCCTCATCCCCCGCATCCAACGCGAATGGGCCCTTCTCATCCGCCTTCACGTTCAACGCATCCGTCGCTCCATATAGTACTCGGGTTCGGCCTCAAAGCCATACTCCGGCGCGGCGGCTTGCGCTTGCTCGCGGACGACCTGGAACCCGAGTTTTCGGTACAGATCGAAGGCCCGCGGGTTGGCCTTCTGCACCGTGAGCGACATCACGGGAGGGCCGATGACCTTTGCGATTTCGTTCAGACGGGACATGAGGGCCTTGCCCGCGCCTCGTCCCTGGCAATCGGGATGGATGCAGATCCCGAAGACGCTCTTTTCCGGGGTCTCCCCGTCCCATCGGCACCAGGCGTAGCCGCCGATGGCCGCGTGCGGCGTTTCGAGAACGAGCACGACCTCGAAGGGGCTGAGGGCGTTCTCGGCGTTGGTTCGCGCGCGGCGCCGGTCCAAAGGGTAGGGCCGGTAAAAGCGGAAATCCTCGCGAGGAACGGCTTCATAGAAATCGCCCAGCTTCTCGGCGTCCTCCGCGGCGAGGGGACGAACGGTCGCGACCGCGCCGTCTGCGAGGGGAACTTGCAGTGGTCCGAACCTCTGTTGATCCTCGAGCCTCATTGCGCCTGTCTCATTCCGGCGCCTTCTCCCAGCGCCCGTTGGCATTCTAAGGAAGCCGGCCCGTCCCTTCAACGAAAACGAAGACGCCGACGGACGGCAAAATGCGGCTTCCGGTGGTGGACAATCCGACACGCCCCGGGTCTGTCGGAGCGATTCCGCTTGACTGCCCCTCGTGTTGGTGATAGAAATCTTACCTGATTATGCGCATAATGGCGGCGGTCTTCCTCGTCCGTCGAGGGCTGTGTCGAACTCTCGAGCATCTATGAGGGGAGGGGAAAAATGAGAGAAACATCCAGGACTTCAATGAACCAGGGCTTCACGCTCATCGAACTGCTGATCGTGGTGGCGATCATTGCCATCCTCGCCGCCATCGCCGTGCCCAACTTCCTCGAGGCGCAGGTGCGCTCCAAAGTCTCGCGCGTCCTCAACGATCATCGCGTCTGGGCGACGGCCCTCGAG
>DATKZW010000421.1:0-3759 GCA_035527775.1 Sumerlaeia bacterium
CTCAGTCATTTGTCTCTCTCTCCCCTTCTCTTCAGAATTGTCCCAACCAGTTGGGAGCCGATTCCCACTCACTAGAACATCCCCTTGATCTCCTCGACGGGTGGGACCTTGCCGGTTGCTTTCACCTCCCCGTCGATGACCAGCCCCGGAGTCATCACGACCCCGAACGCCATGATCTTGTCAAACGCCGTCACTTTCTCCAGATCGTACTCTATCCCAAGCGCCTGGGCGGCTTCCTCGGCGTTTGCCGCCAGTTTCCGGCACTTCGGGCAACCCGGCCCGAGGATCTGAATCTTTCTCATAGGTTGGTTCCTCCTTCGGCTAATTGTAAATCCCGAGGCCCGCACAGACCGCGGGCCGGGCATCCCTCCAGTGAGCGAATTCTCCTTCGAACACGGGCAGACAACTCCCCATCATGACGCCAAGGCGCCGTAGACCATGCCCGTGATCGTGGCCATCACCACGACGAGAGAAACGAACACGGTCGTCTTCTTGGTCCCCATCACACTGCGGATGACAAGCATGTTCGGGAGGGAGAGCGCGGGACCGGCGAGCAGAAGCGCGAGCGCCGGACCCTTGCCCATCCCGTTTGCGATCAGACCTTCGACAATCGGCACCTCGGTGAGCGTCGCGAAGTACATCAGCGCTCCCACTGCCGAGGCGAAGAGGTTTGCGCGTGGAGAATTCCCGCCAACGGCGCGGCTGATCCACTCCGAGGGAATCAAGCCCTCATGCCCCGGCCGCCCGAGCGAAGCGCCCGCGATGAGCACTCCGATCAGAAGCAAGGGCAGGATTTGCTTGGCGAACCCCCAGCTCGTCTCCATCCACTGGTTCGGCTCTCCCTTGCTTGTGGCGGCCGCGACCGACAATCCCGCCACGCCCGCCGCAAAAGTCAGCATGGGGGCGTGCGAAGCGACCCAGAGCGACCAGACGCGGGTGGAATCGGCCGGCAGAAGACGAGCGAACAACGCCACGACAACCGGCGGGACGGCCGCCAGCAGGACGCGCCGCCAAGTCATTCCGAACCAGGTCGCCAGAGCGACTCCCAGAAGAACCGAACCGGCGACCGTCAGGGGCCATTTCACCGCGTAGACCGCATGGGCGAAACCGCCTTCTCCGGTCGGGGCCGCCCAATTGGCGAACACGAGCACGGCGATCATGGCGCCGAAATACACCATGTTCTGCCAGAGAGGCCGAGGCGCGGCGGGCTCGGGGATTGCCATCTGCGCGTCGCTTTTCTCGCGTTCTTCTTTGCGGAAGACCCAGTGCATCAGCAACCCGATCACGACGCTGAAACCCACGGCGCCCACTGCGCGCGCGACTCCCATCTCCAGCCCGAGAACGCGCGCCGTTAGAACGATTGCCAGGACGTTGATCGCGGGACCGGCGTAAAGAAACGCCGTGGCCGGGCCGAGCCCGGCCCCCATGCGGTAAATGCCGGCGAACAGGGGAAGAACGGTGCACGAGCAGACGGCCAGGATCGCGCCCGAAACGGACGCCACGCCGTAAGCGAGCGCCCGATTCGCCCGCGCGCCCAGGTATTTCATAACCGAAGCGTGGCTGATAAAGACGCCGATGGCCCCCGCGATGAGGAACGCCGGCGCGAGGCAGAGAATCACATGCTCGCGCGCGTACTCCTTGACGAGGTGGAGCGCCTCCCCAACGGCCCCGTCGAACCGGGGAGTTCCGACGGGCAGAAAAAAGCAGCACGCGAACGCCCCGAGCGTCCAAACAACCGGCTTCCATTCTTTTCGGAGATCCATCTCTGCTTGCTCCCCGCTCGTCGGTTGCCTACGCTTCTGACGTTTCTGGTTTCGGGGTTCCCCCTCCGCCACAGACGGAGCACGTTGCCCTCTCCTGCGATTCGTCGGCGATCCCGAGCACCTCCTCGACACAGGAGAAGAAGTTCAGCACGCAGGGAGTTCTCAGGGAGTAGAGAAGATGATTGCCCCGCCTTTCAGAGCCGAGAATTCCCGCGTGGACGAGAACTTGGAGGTGACGCGAGATGGTGGACATGTCGCTCCCGATGAGTTCGGTCAGTTCCGAGACGCATCGCTCGCCGCACGCGAGTTCCTCGACGATGAACAGCCGCGTGGGGTGGGCCATGGCTTTGATCACGTCCGCCCGGGCCTCGAGTCTTCTTCTCCTGACCTCGTCCATCGTCGTTTCCTCCCTTTCCTTTCCGTTCCCGGCCCGGGTTGGGTTCCCAAAGCCCGTCCTCACGAAACGCTTCGAGAGGACGACATTTGTACAATAGGCCAAATACGCAAATACCTCAAGGAAAAAGATCCCTTTCCCGCTCGCGCCCGCTCTTGGCTCTAAGTCTTCTGTTTCCAGGCTTCTGCGGTCTGTTCGCCGACCTCCGAATCCGCCGTTTCGCGATTCTCCTCGTCGCCATGCTCAGCGCCTTTTCCCTTCGAGTCGCTCTCCGCGCCCTGATGCTTGTCGCTTCCTGTTTCCGGCCTCATGACCCGAGCTCCTGGTCCCGCGACCCGCACTCCCTGCCGGCATTTCCCTTGCAAAGGCCCCCGGTTTTCAAGATAAGCGTTGGGAAGAGGAAGGTTCATGTCCATCGTTGCCGCGCGGCTTTCCCCCGACCCGTCCGGCGTCGGGCGAAGCTGGAGGCGGGCGAACCTTTTTGGAGGATCGGTGTCAGATAGTGTTGATATGAATTGACGCGAAGAGGAGCCCGATCATGAGAAAAAACCGGCGAACGAGTTGGATGCGGGTCTTCAGTGGAAGCGCCGCGAATCGGCGCAGACTCCTTATGGCGGGCCTGGGTTTGGGCGTGATTCTGACGTTCGCGGTCGGCGTCCGGCCCGCGGAGCAGTCCGGCGCGGAGCTGAGGGAGAAGGCGAACAAGCTCCATGCGGACGGCAACTACAAGGAGAGTCTCGAGTTATTTCAGAGGCTGCTTATCGATGTCCGCGACGACCCGAAGCAAGCCCCGCGCGATCTGCAGATGGCGGTTTCCTGCCTGCAAAGCCTGAATCGCATCAATGAGTTCGACGCCTTCGTCGAAGGCGTCATCGACGCGAACAAGGAGAACTGGCGACTCCTCTACGGGGCGGCGCGGCAGTACCTCAACACGCAACACGACGGCTTCATTATTGCCGGCGAGTTCCAGCGGGGGCGCCACCGCGGCGGAGGGCGCTGGGTGGACGCTTTCGAGCGCGACCGCGTGCGAGCGCTCCAACTGATGACGCTGGCGAAGGAAAAACTGGGCGCCGACGAGCCGGATCATGAGCGAGGCAACTTCTACCGGGAGTTCGCCGGCATGTTCCTGCGAGGCCGTCATTCGAACCGAGACGCGTGGCGACTTCAGTACCTGACCGACCTCGGCCAACTGCCGGACTACGAAGAAGGGGGCCGTTACTACGGCGGCGGCGCGCGGGGAGCGCCCGTGGACGCGGAAGGGAATCCCGTTTTCCACTACCTCCCGAAGTCTTACGAAGAAGCGAAGAGCGACGGCGAGCGATGGCGCTGGCTGCTCATGGAATCCATGGAAGTCTATCCCGCGGGCGCCGACGGCATTCGTTACGACTTCGCCGATTTCATGCACGAGCAGTTTGGCGTTCAGACCATGGCCGACTATGGGCGCTTCTGGGGGCGCGGAGAGGACGAGGGTTCGAAAGACGAAAGCGGCGCGTACGCCCTCCACACGCTGGCCGAGGACGAGACGATCGCGCGCCTCGCCACGGGGATCAAGCGATTCCGCCTGCCGGACGAGTTCAACTTCATCAAGATCTGGCGCCGGAT
>DATKZW010000422.1:0-10977 GCA_035527775.1 Sumerlaeia bacterium
CGCTGCTTGTTTTCGACGCGAGCGGAGAGAAGCCGGTCGTGGTCTACCGCCGCGACCTAACGGGTTTGGGGTGGCCTCTGGGCAGAAGCGTCCGCGAGCGCCTTGCTTCGGACGCAGAGGAAAGGACGCGACTCCGATGAGACCTTCGGGTCCCGTGACAGCCTTCTCGTCTCTGGTGGGCCTTTCGCTCGAGCCGGGGCGATTGCGGGCGGCCGTTCTTCGCCGGTCGGGCAACCGTCTCCAGGTTCGCCGGGCGATGGTTGCTCCGTTGTCATTGGATCCTTTGGCGAACGATCCGGAGCTGGTGGGCCAGGAGATTCGCAACCACCTCGCCGCGGCCGGCATTCGCGAACGGCGTTGTCTCGTGTGTATCCCTTTGAAATGGGCGCTTACGGCTTGCGTCGCCCTGCCCGATCTTTCGGACGAGGACGCCGACAGTTACGTCGCCCTGCAAGCCGAGCGCGAGTTTCCTTTCGCGCTGGAAGACCTCAGGCTCTCTTTTTCGTGGCATCAGACGCGGGAGGGACGGAAGGGCGCGTTGCTCGCGGCCATTCCCGCGAACAGTCTGGCGCGACTACAGAAAGCCCTCAAGGCCGCGAGACTGCGGCCCGTGGCCGCCACGTTCGGAATGCTCTCCGTGGTTGGGGACGGCGCGCAAGTTGATGAGGGAAGGGTCGTTCTCTTCGTCGGCCCCGAAGGAGTTGACTTGGCGGTCTGGGCCGGAGGCGGCTTCGTGGCGCTGCGGCCTCTGGGAGAAATGCGGCGAACCGAAGAAGACGAAAAGCGCTTCGACGCTGAAAGCATTGTCCGGCAGCTGCGCATTACGCTCGGGCAACTCCCGGAAGACCTGAGGAAAACGATTGCCGCCCTCGAGATCTTCGGCCCACACGAGACGGTCCGGTCATTGGCGGCGGATCTGCAGGAACCTGCGACTCGCATCGGCTTGCCTGTGGAGACCGCGACACCGGCGTCGGAGGCAACCGCGGCGAACGGCTGCGGCATGGATGCGATGGGAGACGACGAGGCCGCGCGTTTCGCACCGCTGCTGTGCGTGACGGCTCGGCGTCTGCGGGGCAGGACGCTTGACTTCGAGTTTCCCTTGGCGACGCCCAGCCGCCTCAGAGTCATTGGGGGACGGATCTCGTCGCGTTGGGTCGCTTGGCTGGGATCGGCGGCGGCCGCTTTGATCCTTGTCATCGGCGCCGCCTTCCTCGTCCAGTCCTGGCGATTGGCGCGCCTCGAATCGGCGTGGAAGAAGATCGAACCCCAAGCCACCGAGGCGCAGGCGCTGCGGGACCGGCTGCGCGAGTATCAACCTTGGTTTGAGAGTTCCTCAGAGGTCTTGACGATCATGCGAAGATTGGCGGAAGCGCTCCCCGAAGAGGGCAGTGTGTGGATCACGTCGCTCGGGATCGACGGCCTCTCGGACGTGTCTTGCTCGGGCAGGGCGAGGGAGAACCGGGTATGGCTGGAGACCCTGGATCGTCTGAGGGCCTCCGACGGGATCGAGGACGTGAAAGTCTTGTCGATCCGAGACAATCCAGGAGACGCCGGGCTTTTGCAGTTTGCCCTGCAATTTCGCTGGAACCCGGGGGCAACCGATGGAACTTAGGCAGCGCGAACGTCTCCTGGCATTGGGCGCCGTCATCTGTGTCCTCCTCCTGGCGGGAGACAAGATGATTGTGTCGCCTCTGCGCACCGTCTGGAAAGAACGCCAGGCGCGGATTGCCCAGCTCGAGGAATCCCTGGCGAAGGGGCGAGCGCTCGTCGGCCGCGAAGAGACCCTGCGGCAGAGATGGCTTGACATGCAGAAGCGCTGCCTGCCCGCTTCCGTGTCTGAGGCGGAGAACCTGGCGCTCAAATCGGTGGATCGATGGGCGCGCGGCAGCCGCCTCTCCATGACGACGCTCAGCCCGAGGCGGACGGAGAAAGAAGAGGATTTCACGAAGCTGGAGTTGCGCGCGAAGGCCAAAGGTACCATGGAAGCGATCGCGCGGTTCCTTTACGACCTGGAAAACGACCCGCTTGCCCTTCGGGTGGAAGAGATCGAGATTGCCGGGTTCGAGTCAACCAGCGGAGACCTGACGCTGGACATTCGCTTCAGCGGGCTTCTGCCCGCGTCGGCGGCCCCGTGAGGAGCATGAGAGGGAAGATGGCAAGGCGAATGCCCGTCCGCGGAGACTGTGTCCTTATGCCTGAGCCCGTTCGGCCATGCCAGGATGGCGTGAGTCTGGCGGCCCCCGCCCGGATTGGGCTTGGGGACGCCGTTGCCCGCCCCGCGCTCCGGCGGCGACCGGTTTGCGTTCGGCCCCTGGCTGCTTGCGTCGCGGCGTTGCTAATGGCGGGCGCCGTCGTCGGGGGTTTTGCCCAGGAGCCGCTGTCTGGCTCCGAGGAAGGATTCGGGGCATTCCGGATCGTTGTCGACCGCAACATTTTCGATCCGAATCGCGAGCAGCCGAGGCCAAACCCTCAGACCGCCCCGCCGCCCGAGCAGCCCGACCAACTGGATCTGGTCGGCGTGCTGATTTCGGAAAGAGAGGCCGTCGCCTTCTTCGAGGGCGCCGGCGCGACGGGCGGGGGGGCCTGCAAACGGGGTCAGACTGTGGGCAGTTACACGGTGTCGGCAATCGACACGAGTACGGTGACCTTGGAGCGCGCCGGAGAGAAGATCCAGCTGGCCGTGGGCCGCCGTCTGAACACGTGGAAGAATGGGAAATGGGAGGTCGTCCAGGCGCCCGCCGGGTCCTCCCCCCGTTCAGGCGCCGGGGAGTCTGCTGACCCGGCCCGAGATCGGCAAAGCTCCTCTCCCCGGGAAAAGCAAGGACGTGAGACGAACGCAACGGATAAGAAGCCGGGCGAGAAGACGGGCAAAGAGGCGGGATCGTCCGACGACGTGCTGAAACGCCTCATGGAACGACGCCAGAAGGAGATGGGACAATGAGAAAGACAATTCGCTTTTTGATGCTGGTTTGCCTTGTCGCGACGGTCTTGCTGGTCCCAAGCGCGCCTCGGGTCGAAGCGCAAACCACGTCGGAGACTCTTGCGATCCAGCCGGCCGTAGCGCCAGAGCAGGAGAAGACGCCAGAGCAGGAGAAGACGCCAGAGCAGGCGAAGGCGGAAGAAGCCGAGGAATCTCCCCCGCCTCCGGGAATGCTGCGCCTCAATTTCCGCGGGGCTCCGCTGGAGGCGGTGCTAGACTACCTGAGCAAAGCGGCGGGGTTCGTTATCATCCTCGACGCGCCGGTTGACGGACGTCTGGACGTTTGGAGTCATCAGCCTTTGACCAAGGACGAGGCCGTGGAACTGTTGAACACCGTTCTCCACGACAAGGGATACGCGGCGATACGCAACGGACGCACCCTGAAGATCGTCAGCCGGGAGGGCGCGCGGACGCGTGATCTGCCGGTCCGAACGGGCAGCGACCCGGAAGCAATCCCGAAGACGGATGAGATGATTACACAGATCATCCCCGTGCAGTACGCCAATGCGATGAGACTGCTCGATAACCTCAAGCAGTTGGCGCCTGACTACGCCGTCATGACCGCCAACGAAAGCAGCAACGCGATCGTTCTGACGGACACGCAGACAAACGTTCGGCGCATGACGGAAATCGTTCGGGCGCTCGACACCTCGATCGCCAACATTGCGACGGTGAAGGTCTTTCCGCTGAAGCACTCGGACGCGGTGGAGCTGGCCAAGGTGATCAACGAGGTCTTCAAATCGCCCGCCAGCGCCCCCTCGGGCGGCTCGAGAGAAGAACGGGCGCGGCAGTTCTTCGCGCGAATGCGCGGGGGAGGCGGGCCCCCGGGCGCCGCCGAGGAATCGGGGGAGACGGGCCAGAGCGACGCCAGGCAAGCGGTCTCGCGGGTCGTCGCCGTCGCCGATCAGCGGACGAATTCCGTGGTCGTCGCGGCGTCGGAAGAGATGATGGCGATGATTGAGGACGTGATCCACCAAGTGGACACCATAACGGAGGACATCACGGAGGTGCGCGTGTTTCCCTTGCGTTACGCCAACGCGGAAGAGATGGCGCAGCTCATCGCCGACGTCTTCTCCGGAGACACAAGCACGAACCAGAGCCGCCAGGCGTCTCCTTTTGGCCGCGGTCGCTTCTTCGGCGGCTTCGGGCGCGGCGGCGGATCGACGCCGGACCAGCAGGCAAGCGAACGGAAACTGCAGGAAGACAAGGTCGTCGCCAAAGCCGACACGAGAACCAACTCCGTGGTCGTGACCGCCGCGAGCGAGACGATGACGCAGATCGAGCAGATGGTCAAGGGACTCGACTCGAATCCCGCGAAGAGCCAAAAGGTCTACGTGTACCCGCTGCAAAACGCCGACGTGGATGAGGTCAGCGGGATTCTTGGCGACATGTTCGGGAACCAGAACGGATCGAGCAATCGGACCAGCTCCGGCCGCTCGTCAACGCAAACGAACCGAAGCGGATCTTCCCAGCGGGGAACGAGCCAGACGGGAAGGAGCCAGACGGAAACGTCTGGGGCCTTCGGGGGCGGAAGCGCCGGGAGATAAGGTCTCAGAGAGCAGGGACTGGGCGACTGGACCGAAGCCAAGGCTCGAGAACCAGACGAGTCGGAACCCTGGCGTCATGACAGTGAACTCGCCAGTTAGAACTGAGAACCTCGAACCGTGAGCCCACAACTCCGAGCTTTCAAAGTGAGGACCACAACCATGAAACAACAACCCTTTCTGCGCACACTGGGAGCGGCGCTCTTCCTGGGCGTTGCGATCCTGATTCTGGCGCGCTCGACCGCCCAAGCCCAACCGCCTTGGCTCCAACCGCCTTCGGGGACTCCGTCCGAAGGGACGCCAAGGAGTTCCTCGGGCGCCGTCACGGCGGGAGAGGCGGTTATCCAGGCGGACCCAGAAACCGGTTCCCTGATCATCATTACGGACGACGAGACCAACGAAAGAATCCGGCGCGTCATCGAGGCTCTGGACCGCCCCGTGCCCCAGGCCCTCATCAAGGTCCTCTTCCTGGAGGTCACGCACAGCAAGGGCAGCGACTGGAACCTCCAAGGAGCGTTGCGCTGGGGACCCAAGGACGCCACGACCTTGTCGCGTTCCGAAGTCACGTTCCAGCCCGGCTACGGGTTCGTCGAGATTCTGGCGAGGGACCTGGACCTGACGCTTACGGCATTGGCCGAGGTGGCGAAGCTGGAAGTCCTCTCGCGCCCGTCCATTCTGGCCAGGAACAACCAGGAGGCCGTTATCACGGTCGGACAGGAAGTGCCTTTCATTCGCAATAGCCGGATCACGCAGGAGGGCCAGACGATCAACACGGTCGAGTATGACGATATCGGCATCATTCTGCGCGTCACCCCCCACATCAGTCCCGATGGGCTGGTTGAGATGGACGTGGCGCCCGAAATCTCCACGCTCACGGGGGACTCCGTTCCCATTTCCGAAGGCGTGACGGCGCCGGTTTTTGCGAAACGGTCGGCCGAAACTTGCGTGGTCGTGCCGGACGGCAGAACCGTCGTGATTGGCGGCCTGATGGAGGACCAAGATACGGAGTCGATCGGCAAGATTCCGATGCTTGGCGACATCCCCTATCTGGGCCTCTTGTTCCAGCGCAAGACAACGTCGAAGTCAAAAACGGAGCTTCTGATTTTCCTGACCCCCCACGTTGTGCGGAGCACTGAGCAATTGGCGGACCTCTCTCGTTCGGAAAAGGAGAAAGCGGATCTTTCCGAAGGGGCCTTTACCCAGGAGCAGCTTGAAAAGTACCTGGGCGAATGGGATGATTGACTGAGCGGCGGGGACCGGGAAGAGCCCCGGACCGCGCCCCGCCGAACGCCCCAAGCGTGTCGGATACAGGAGTTCTCGACCGGCCGAAGCGATGCGAGCAATTCGGCCCTCAGCCCGGACAGCATGCCCGATCTCTGGAGTGTTGCGCGCCATGCGTAGAACTCGAGTCCTCACGGTCTACACACTACTGGCCGTCGCGTGGGTCATCCTGTGCGGGTGGCAAGCGGTGGAGCATGGCCGCTTTCGGGATTCGGCCCGGGCCGCGCTTCTGAACCGCGCCTTGGACATCTCGCGCTCTCTCGGCGTCGTGATTCGCTCCCAGGGCCGGTTCGGCATCATCCGCCAGCCCCGTCTCGAAGCGGCGCTCGAGGACTTGGCCGAGTCGAAGGAACTCCTCTTCGTCGCCCTCCTCAATGCGCAGGGGGGCGTGGTGGCCTCCGCCGGCGAGCCGGTCGATCTGGACCTGGAGAACCTTCCCGAGAAAGGCGGTCGCTGGGACAGGAAGGCGCTGACCGTCGTCAATCTGGTCGATCTTGGACTGGGGATCGAGGACGGGACGACGACGGGGGCGGCGCCTCTCGTCCTGCCGCCGAGAGATTCCGCCGCCACCTCCCCCACCCTCCCTTCCGGCGAGGCGCGCACGTCCGAAACCTTGCGCGACGCGTTTTTCCGGCGGTCGCGACGCACGGTCGAACGCACTTCGCAGACCGTCGTCGTACGTTTCGAAATGCCAGCGGATCTCCTAACGACCGGAACTCGGTCCTTGCTGGATCAGCCCCCAGGTGATGGCCATCCCCGGCCGGGGCCCCCGCCGGCGCCTCCTTTCGAACATCCTCCTGGGGGAAGGGAGGAGGGCCGCCGGGAACCGCCCCCAGGAGCGCCCCCGCCTCTTTTCAGACGCCCGCCTGGAAGGAGAGGCGAGGGCCACGAGGAACCGTCCCGTCCTCCCTTTCGACGCCCCTTTTGGATGACCGAAGAGCGCTACAAGGAACTGTTGCCCAAACAGGGCCTCCACGGGTTCGTTTTGCAGATGTCCGTCCAGGCGCCCCGCGCGGAGATCGCGCGGGACCGGTGGCTCCGGCTCGGCGTGGGGGGCATCGCTCTCATGGCGTTCGCCAGCTTCGGCGTGGCGTGGCGCGGTTTCCAGCGGTCCTCCGAGCTGCAACTGCGCCTGATCCGGGCGAGTGAGATGAACTCCTACCTTCGCGAGATGAACGTGGCCGCGGCCGGACTCGCCCACGAGACGCGCAACCCCTTGAATATCGTGCGCGGGCTGACCCAGATGATCTCCAACGACTCCTCCATGTCCGCGGAGACCCGCAAGCGCTCGCACGAGATCATCGAGGAAGTCGACCGCGTGACGAGTCGCTTGAACGAGTTCATCGACTACTCGAAACCGCGCGAGGCGAAGCTGGGGCCCACGAACTTGAGCGCCGTCGTGCGGGATGTGGGGCGAACGCTGGAAAGCGACCGGGAGGAAAAGGGGATTCGCTTCAGTTTGATGGGACCGGAACTGGTCGTCGAGGCGGACGAATCGCTCCTTCGCCAAGTGCTCTTCAATCTCCTGCTGAACGCCATTCAGGCGGTCGACCCCGGCGGGGCCGTGGACGCGCTCATCGAGCAGCCCAGGCCGGGCGAGGCCTGCTTGGAGGTGCGCGACAACGGCCCTGGCGTGCCGGAAGAGATCCGCGGCAACCTTTTTCGTCCTTACGTCACGACCCAAGAGGGCGGCGCAGGTCTGGGGCTGGCCGTGGTTCGCCAGATCGTGCTTGTGCATCATTGGGAGATCGGTTATCTTCCACGAGAAGACGGCGGATCGCGGTTTCGCATCACGGGTCTCAAGGTTATCCAAAGGATCTCGTAAACGGCGCCGGGCTGCTGCGATGCCCTGAGCAGATCGGGACGGTTGGGCGGAACGCGGAGAAAAATGTCAGCGCAGAACCGTGGGAAAGGGGCGAACGCGCCACCGATCCTCGTCGTCGACGACGATGCGGGACAGCGCAGCCTCTTTGAGTCCTTTCTTTCCGGCCAAGGTTTTCACGTCGTCGCCGCCGCGTCCGGCGAAGAAGCCCTGGCGCTTCTTGATTCCCAAGAGTTCCGCATCATGATCTCCGATGTCCGCATGCCGGGCATCAGCGGATTGGAGGCCCTGCGGCGGGCGCGCCAGAAACATCCCAACCTCTCCGTCCTGCTTGTCACCGCGTACGCCGATGTCAAGGACGCGGTCGGCGCCATGCGCGACGGCGCCGTGAACTATCTCGAGAAGCCCATCGACCTCGATGAACTGCTCGCGTCGGTTCGCCACGCAGCGGGTCTGGACGCGGACGTTTCAGCCCGCGTGATCGAGGACCTCCGATTGCCGGAAGGCGTGATTGCCGAGAGCGCCGCAACACGCGCCTTCCTCCGCGAAGCGGCCCTGGCGGCGCCGTCGCAGGCCCGGATTCTCATCTGTGGCGAAAGCGGCGTCGGCAAAGAGGTCGTCGCGGATCTCATCCACGCCTGGAGTCCCCGCGCGTCCGGGCCTCTTGTCAAGGTGAACTGCGCCGCTCTTCCCGAGACGCTTCTCGAAAGCGAACTCTTCGGGCACGAGAAGGGAGCATTCACCGGGGCGGACGCACGGCGAGTCGGCCGCTTCGAGGAGGCGAACGGGGGGACGATCCTGCTCGACGAGATAGCCGAGATGTCTCCCGCCCTTCAAGCGAAGCTCCTCCGGGTGACCCAGAACGGCACGTTCCAGCGCGTAGGATCGAACGAGGAGCGCCGCACCGATGCGCGCATCCTGGCCTCGACGAATCGCGACCTGGAGGCGGAAGTCAAGGCGGGGCGGTTCCGCGAAGACCTGTTCTTCCGCTTGAACGTGATGGAGATTTTCGTGCCCCCTCTGCGCGAACGCCGGGCCGACGTCTTGCCGCTCGCCCGTTTTTTCGCCTCGAAGTTCTCAGGAGGAAATCCCCGTTTCTCCACCTCGGTCGTAGCTTCTCTCGAGCTCTACGACTGGCCTGGAAACGTGCGCGAACTCGCCAACGCCATGGAACGGGCCGCGCTCATGGCGCGCGGCGAGGTCATTCTTCCCGAGCATCTCCCCAAGCGGGTTCAGGCGGCGGGCGCGCAGACGGCGGAGGGCGAGACGAGCCCCTCGTCGGGCAAACGGATGGAAGAAGTGGAGCGCGCCGTTATTCTCCAGACTCTCCGCGAGAACAACTACAACCGCACCGAAACCGCGCGCGTCCTCGGCATCAGCCGCCGCGCCCTCATCTACAAACTCCGCCGCTTTGCCGAAGAAGGACACGCGGTCGATCCGTGAGGATCCCCAGGGATGAAGAAGGCCTGTCTTTGTGAGGCGGGGTCGGCGCCTCCCTTTTTCCCGAGAGCGACCGCGAGCGCCGGCACGAGAGAAGCGAGGGCTTCGGCGCACGGTCGGTCGACCGTGGAAGGGATGGCCTCGAGGCCCCCCGGTCTCTTTACGTAGACGGGCGCCCATCCTGACGTCGCGGAACGAAAACGTGGGAGGCCGTCTCCGACGGGCGACTCTCTCTGACGGCGCTGACTGCGGGTCGCAGCCGCGTCCCACGTACTGCTGGGGCTCTCTTGTCCCGGCCGCGGGTCGCCGGCCGCGGGCCGCCTCCCACGTTGGGATCGAGGCCGCCTCCCCATGTCCGGGTCCCGCATGGATCTCGATCTGAGCGTCTCGGAACGTCACTCCGCCGGAGTCATCCTCCCAGCCCACGTCGCCGCCGGCGACGACCTGCCAGGGCCAAGGCGCTCGCGGCAATCCCGAGTGCGGCGACCGGCCAGAAGGCAAAGATATCGGGAGAGGATGACGCTTTCCCGGCGAGGTCGACGGCGTAGCCGATGAGCGGCGCGGCCAGCATCGTGAAGGTCGAGCGGGCTTGCGACTCGACGGAGAGAACCGTGGCGCCCATCTCGGGCGGGGAATGCGCGTCGTAGCGGCTCAGTTGGGCGGGACGAAAGAGATTCTGGACGAAGCCCGCGGCAACGAAACAAGCGGCCGCCGCGGCGGGGCGCCCGGCGAGGAGCGCGGCCGCAAGAAGAGCGTAGATTCCCAGATTCACCCACCAAAGGCGAAGGGTCGCTCGATCTTCGCCCCCCGCCCTCTCGCAGAAACGATGGGCGTTGCGCGCGGCCGCGCTCATGAGCAGATTCAAGGCGAAGTAGACGGCCCCGACGATCAGGGCGCTGCGCTGGGTGTCGTTCAGCCGCGAATCGAGAAGGGGAAACGCGGCAGCGAGGGGCAGAGCCAAGGCGAGTTGCTTCAGCACGGGTTGCAGGTAGTCTTTCGTGGCCCTAAACGTGCCGTCGAACACCACCGACTCGCCAAGCAAGCGGCGGAGATCGGGGCGGGTGACGCTGCACCGCAGAGCGCTGAAAGTGAAACGCGCCATCTCGCCCCAACGGACGCTCTTGCGCGTCTCGCCGTCCAGGTACTTGGGATAGCCGAGGAAATTGATGATGTTGAGGGCATAAGGCGGGACGCAGAACCAGAATATCATGCTATAGGAGCCGGAATAGAACACGAGCGCGGCGGCGATGAGCGCACTCAGCGCGGACCCGATTTTCGACCAGGATCGCGTGAAGCCGTAGACGCGAGTCTTCACGTTCTCGCGTCCTTGGCGCCGCAACCAATCGAAGATCATCGCCTTGTGCGTTCCCGTGCGAAACACTTCGCCGAGGGCGAAGAAGAACATGGCGACGAACAGCATCCAGACCGCGTCCGAAAGAGCGAACACGACGAAAGACACGATGTAGGACGAGAAAGAGAAGACCATGCAGCGCCGCCGTCCGTAGAGATCCGCCGCCGCGCCGCTGGGGATGTCGAGCAGCATGATGCAGACTTCCCGAAATCCAACCAGAAGACCGATGGCGAAGAACGACAGGCCTTTCTCGCGAAAGGCCAGGATGATGAAAGGTTCGAAGTAGCGCTGGTCCTTGAGGAACCCGTAGCAGCTGAAGCGGAAGAGCATGTGGCTGGGTTTCCCGGGAGAAGGCAACGGAGTGGACTCCTTCGTCTTCGGTAGACTACTTGGGCGGAGCGGAGCGACTCAAGGCCAAAGAGGGATCAGGGATTGGGAATTGGGGATCAGGGGGCGGGGGGCCTGCCCTCTTAGCCGCCAATTCTTCGCTCGACCGGGGCAAGCCCGGGCCCCGGCGTTCCATGGCATCGTCGCCGTAGCGGAGGCAAGATGCGCGCCG
>DATKZW010000423.1:0-5735 GCA_035527775.1 Sumerlaeia bacterium
ATGACCGATATCGTCTCATCTACTTCAAATAAGCCCAGTTCATGGTGCTCGACAAGGTGCTCCGTTCCCTCGGGAGTTCCGACAAGGTGATGCAGATCAAATACGGACACCTGGTCTTTGACAAAACTTGTGTTGATTCTCGCGATCTTCAATTCGGGCTCGTCAATGTACAAGGCATGTACGGTATTCGGATGCCAGTTCTCCGGAGTGAACCAGGGCTCGATAACCAGCACGCCCGCCGGCTTCAGGTGGGCTGCCATGCTGTGCACGGCGGAGCGCAGCTTGTTGAAAGTCTTAACGTAGCCGATGGAACTGAAGAGGCAAGTAACGACATCGAACTGCTTGCCCAAATCGAACTCTATCATATCGCCAAGATGGAAGGGCGTATCGGGATTCCGTTCCCGGGCCACCTCCAGCAGCTCGGAGCAGATATCCAAGCCTTCAACATGGAAATGCCTGCTCAGGTGTTCAATGTGAAGACCGGTTCCGCAGGCAACGTCTAGCAGCATCAGCTGCTTCTTGTCAGGTTCCACGACCAGAAAGGAGATTAAGCGTTGAACCTCACCCACATAGTCCTTCTTGGCGTACAGCTTGTCGTAGTATCGCGCTGTCTTTGAGAACACATTCTTCATTCTTGTCTTCCTTGCCCAATCGGGATAGGGAGGGCTCGTGGCCCCTCTCCTCCCACACCGCCGGGCATACGGGTCGCGCACCACGGCGGTTCGGTTCGTTCGTGTCGGGCGCGAACAGTCGTGGAACCCCCGGCGAGCCGAAGCATCGCCGCCGTAGCGGAGGCAAGATGCGCCCCTTGCCCTTCTCCTAGTGCTTCGCCTCGACTCGTTTGCGTGGTTGGACCCCGTCGCCTTCGTTTCTTCAGCCTATCCCTGCCCCTTCAGCGCCCTCTCCACCGCCTCTAAACTTGCCTCAATCTTTATCGGCCGGTTGGCGAAGTTCGAGGCGATGCCGCGGTCTCTGAGGTTGTCCGTATGGTAGTTCACTACGGCGTCGGGATCTTTGAGCAGGTTGCCGGTGAGAATGCCGACCACGAGATCATCCTTGCCGATCACTCCTTCTTCGCGGAGTTTCTTCGCGCCGGCCACGGAGCAACACGAGGCGGGTTCGGCGCCAATGCCCGCCGCGTCCACCCACGCCTTGGCGTCCATGATTTCCTGTTCGCTCACCTGCTCGACCGTGCCGCCGCTCCACTCGACGCCGCGCAGACTCTTCTTCCACGAAACGGGATTGCCGATCTTGATGGCCGTCGCGATCGTGTCGGCGTTGCGGACGGGCTCGAAGGGGGTTTTGTTCACCCACATGCGATAGAGCGGATTCGCGCCCTCGGCCTGAATCACCGCCATGCGCGGCTTCTTGCGAATCGCTCCGAGTTCGAAGAGTTCCCGCATTCCCTTCGCCAGGGCGCTGGAGTTCCCCAAGTTGCCGCCCGGCAAGACGATCCAGTCCGGCGTCTCCCAGTCGAGTTGCTGGAGGAGTTCGAACCCGATCGCTTTCTGCCCTTCGATGCGAAAGGGATTGATCGAGTTCAGGAGGTAGATGTTGCGCTTCGCGCAGACTTCCTGCACGAGTTCCATGGCCGCGTCGAAGTCGCCCCCGATCTGGAAGGTCTTGCCGCCGTAGGCGAGCGCCTGCGAGAGTTTGCCGTAGGCGATCTTGCCTTCGGGGATGAAGATGATCGCCTCCATTCCGGCCGCGGCGGCGTAAGAGGCCATCGACGCCGACGTGTTTCCCGTCGACGCGCACGCCACGCTCCGCGCCCCGACCAGTTTCGCCACCGTCACGCCGCACGTCATGCCGCGATCCTTGAACGACGCGGTCGGGTTCTCGCCTTCATGCTTGAGCAGGAGGCGACTGAGGCCGGCGTATTCGCCCGCTTTCCCGGCCGGGTAGAGGCGCGTGTTGCCCTCCATGCGCGAGACGATGCACGACGCGTCGACCGGGAGAATCAGCTCGCGGTACCGCCAGACGCCCGACTCGTCCGGGAAGCGCCGGCTTCGCCATCGCTCGTCCCAGATTCGGCGCAAGTCCGCGGCGCGGAGCGCATCGAGATCGTGAATGAGGTCCAGGAGATCGCCGCAGTCGCAACGATAGCGCACGTCGCCTGCGTTATACTCGGCGCCGCACTCGATGCAACGCAGTTTCACCGAGCGTTTCAGCATCCCCTGCATGTCTCAACCGCCGTTGAAGGGTCTTTCAGGCGGAATCCTCTTGGGCTCGGGGATTCCCTCCCCCGCGTTTCAACGTGTGCGCTCCTCATGGGTCGCCGCCTTCAGCCGGCGCAGTCTCCTCGCGACAAACGGGACAGGTAATCGGCCAGCGCCTCCTGCCAGGGCCGCATCGGCTCGAGCCCGATCTCGAGAGCGCGCGAGCAATCGAGCACCGACCACGCCGGTCGCGGCGCCGGGACCGGTCGCTCGGCGGTCGCGACGGGCTGAATCACGCTGGGGTCTTTCCCCAAAAGCTCGGCGATCTTGCGGGCGAATTCGCACCAAGTGCAGTGCCCGCTGTTCGTCAGGTGAAAGATCCCCCTGACGTCGAGCCGGGTCAGGGCGATCAGCCGCTTGGCCAGATCCACGGCGTAAGTCGGACTCCCGCGCTGGTCATTCACCACGCGCAGCGGCCCGTTCCTAGCCAAAAGGTCGCGAATCTTCACAACGAAGTTGCGACGGCCTGGGCCATAGAGCCACGCCGTGCGAACGATCTGGCAGTCCTCCAGCGCCGCCGCCGCGGCCTTCTCGCCCGTGTATTTGCTCCGCGCGTAGACGCCGACCGGGTTCGGCTCGGCGTCGACGGGGTAAGGTTCCGTCGCCTTCCCATCGAAGACGTAATCGGTGCTTATCATCAGCATCCTTGCGCCCGCGTTCGCGCACGCGCGCGCGACGTATTTCGGGGCCAAGGCGTTGGCGCGGTGACACGTCTCGGCGTCGCTCTCGGCGCCGTCCACGTCCGTGTAGGCCGCGCAATGGATCACGTGTGTCGGATGAGCGTGCTTGACCAGGTCGCGCGCCCGCTCTTCTCGTGTCAGGTCCGCCTCCGAGATGTCGACGCCGAGGGCGCGTTCTCCGTCCGCGCGCAACCGCGCCACCAGCGCCGACCCGAGCATCCCATGCGCTCCGGTTACGAGGTATCTTCTCTGCATGACCAACGAACCTTCCCCGCTGCGGGAGAGCATCCAATCATGCTCGGCGCGCAACGAGCGGCAGGGGGCAGGTCCGCCACAGTGGCGCCCTCGCCCCGTCTCCACGCCGTTCTCCCGCTCCAACGACCTCCACGGCGACGCCAAGCCGGTTGGCGGAGCCCCTGCATTCGCGAGGGCCCGAGGAATCGTCATGATGGCGCCCGCGCGAAGGCAAGGCAAGGAAAATGCAAAACCACTCTGCCGTCACGGAGGAAACGGAAAAAATCCCTTGACGAGCACGGCTTGAGACGGTAATACTCCTCTTGAATGCGTAATACGGAGGTCCGCCATGTCCGATCTCATCCGACTGTCCATCTCCATCGAAAGACCCCTCTACGAGCGCATGCAGCGGCTCATCGACGAGAGCGGCTACGCCAACCGCTCGGAGTTCGTCCGCGATCTGGTGCGCGGCCGCTTGGTCGATGAGGAATGGAGGCGCAACGAAGAGGCCCTCGGGACGATCACGCTGATCTACGACCACCACAAGCGCCAGCTGTCCGAGCGACTCACGGACTTGCAGCATCGCCACCACCGCGAGATTCTCGTCTCTTCGCACGTGCATCTGGATCACGACCTCTGCGCGGAGATGATCCTGGTCCGGGGGCGGGCGAAGAAGGTCGAGGAGTTGGCGAACCAACTGGGGAAGGAAAAGGGCGTTCTCCACACGGCGCTGTCGATCGGCTCGACGGGGAAGCGGCTGGCATAGATGCGGGCCGCTTTTTTTGGTGCGAGGAGTATTACGAACAGGAAAAGCGTATTAACAAACCGAAAGGAGAGAGAGTCCAATGCGAAGCGACGGAAGGCGGAAATGGATGGCGGCCGCAGCAGCAGCCGGAATGCTTCTTGCGGCGAGCCTGGCCTCGCTGGGCTGGGCGCATTTCCAAGTCCTCATGCCGACGACCGAGTTCGTGACGGCGGAAGGCGGCAAGAGCGTCCGCTTGGACGTTCTATTTACGCACCCCATGGAACAGGGACCCGTGATGGAAATGGGCGCGCCGCGGCAGTTCGGCATGCTGGCCCACGCCAAGAAGACGGACCTTAAAGACTCGCTGCAGGCGAAAAAGGTGGATGGCAAGACGGCCTATTCCACATCGCCTATCACACCCAAGACGCCCGGCGACTACATCTTCTATATCGAACCCGCCCCTTACTGGGAGCCGGCCGAGGAGAAGATGATCGTCCATTACACCAAGGTGGTCGTGAACGCTTACGGCGAGGAGGAAGGGTGGGACGCCATGGTGGGCTTCCCGGTCGAGATCGAGCCCTTGGTCCGTCCCTACGGGCTGTGGTCCGGCAACTGCTTCCGGGGCGTTGTGAGGAGAAACGGGCAAGCCGTTCCTTTTGCCGAGGTTGAGGTCGAGTTCTGGAACGAGGGGAATCGCGTCCAGATCCCGGCCGACCCTTTCGTGACTCAGGTCATCAAAGCGGACGCCAACGGCGTGTTTTGCTACGCGATGCCCCGAGCGGGCTGGTGGGCTTTCGCGGCGTTGGTCGAGGGCGACGAAAAAATGAAGAGCCCGGAAGGCAAAGAGGTCGAGGTGGAACTCGGCGGCCTGATATGGGTCCGCTGTCACGACATGAAGTGAATGCCCGACGCGGACGAGCGCACGGCGGGCGGCAGCCGCGGCGCGCCGTCCTTCTGCGGTTGTTGACAGTCCGTTGTTTTGTCGGAAGGGATCGCGCGATGCACATTGCCGACGGAGTCCTCTCCGGGCCGGTTCTTGCCGCGACGGGCGCGCTGGCGGCGGCGGGGGTGGCCGTGGGGTTGCGCCAAATGGATTACGAGCGCGTGCCCCGCGTCGGAGTGCTGGCTTCCGCGTTCTTTGTGGCGTCGCTGATTCATGTGCCCATCGGCCTGGCAAGCGCGCATCTCATTCTGAACGGCCTGACGGGATTCCTTCTGGGCTGGGCGGCGTTCCCCGCGCTCGCGGCCGCTCTGTTGCTTCAGGCGATTCTCTTCGGCTACGGGGGATTGATTGCGCTGGGCGCCAACTTGGTCAACATGGCCCTCCCGGCCGTGGCATGCTATTATCTGTTCGCCCGGCGGCTGCGGCCCGCCTGGGGCGGGCGTCAACTCTTCTCCTTGGGTTTCCTCGCCGGAGTCATGAGCATCGCGTTGTCATGCGTTTTGATGGCTCTGGCGTTATATCTGAGCGGGCGCGAGTTCCTCGCCGCCATCGTGGCCATATCTCTTGCGCACGTGCCCGTGGCGGCAATCGAGGGTTTCGTGACGGGCTCGGCCGTAGCGTTTCTTCAGAAAGTGCGCCCCGAATTTCTAGCGGCGCCGCTCAGGAGTCGTTGTGAAGAGGAGAAGAACGGTGCTTGACAGACGATCTGAGGGCTGTTTCACGGCCGCAGCGCCCGCACGGTCGAGGCGCGCCGCATCCTCGTTGCCAAGGGGCTGCGCGAAGTCTCGAATGGCTGGAACCGGTTATGGCGCCGGTTCCGGAATCTTCGCGGTCCGGATCGTCGCTTTGATCCTGGCTCTCGGTTTTCTGCGTGGGCCCGCCGCCCACGCGCATAAGGTCAAGGTCTTTGCCAC
>DATKZW010000424.1:0-2048 GCA_035527775.1 Sumerlaeia bacterium
CGCGCTCCTCCAGATCCTCGAAGACGGCCGTCTGACCGATTCCCAAGGCCGCGTCGTGAACTTCAAGAACACCGTGGTCATCATGACCTCCAACATCGGCTCCGAGATTCTCGCAAGGGCGGGCGACGCCGATCTCGACGGCCGCGACGACCACACCGGCAAATCCGTCCAATCGGCCGTGCGCAACGCCATGCGCGACTACTTCAAACCCGAGTTCCTCAACCGCGTCGACGAGATCGTCGTCTTCAAAGCGCTCTCGCGCGAGGTCCTCTCGAAAATCGTCGACCTCGAACTCGCCCGCGTCGAGGCCCGTCTCGCCGAACGCAAACTCTCCCTCGACGTCGACGCCAAAGCGCGCGCCTTCCTCGCCGAAAAAGGCTACGACCCCGCGTACGGCGCCCGCCCCCTCCGCCGCGCCATCCAAAAGACCCTCCTCGACCCCCTCTCGCTCCTCATTCTCGAAGGGAAGTACGACGAGGGCGACACCGTGAGCGTCGGTGTTGACGCGGACGCTGACGGACTGTCGATTCGTTAGCGCGCGGGTTCGGGAATGGGGTCGTTCGCTCAACGCCGCTCAACGCCGTCGGAAAAAGCAGAGAGCCTGAATGGCGACGGCCGCCTGAGCCCGACGTTTTGCCGTTCTCGCCTCCATCCTTCACCGGGTCTCGCCGCCCCTGTCCTCTGATCCGGCCGTTGCCACACGTCTCGAAACTTGAGGGACGGCGGCCCGATTGAGACAGAGAGGGGTTAGTTTTTCCGGAGATCAACCCAAAGGTGGTACAAAGTGAATCGGGGGGGACTAACCTGGCGCCTGCAGAGAGACTGAGATGTTTCCAGAATCCTCTTGGCCACCAGATCGTTTGGGTCGAATGAAAAATCCGGAAGTCCCTCCTGGGCTGCTTTCTGGAGGTACTGGTTCACTTCCGCAAGGACTTCTGTGGGAGCCATGGTCTGCACGTATCCGATCATTGCGCCCGCGTCGACTTCGTTTCCGTAACGATGAGTCGGAAGCAGGAAGCGGCAGATTCCCTTCTCAACGTATTCGCGATTGAGGACCCAACTTCGGCTTGTCGGTTTTCCCAGGCGCTTGGTCTCGATGTCGAAGTCCATTGTCAGATCGCGCGGCGTTGCGGCGAGATCGTTCTGAATGCGCCATTTGAAGTCCGGTTTCTTTCGGACCCATTCCTCGGTCGCACCAGTGTCTTCCTCCGGAGACTTCAGAGCCTGTTGCGTCAGGTTGAAACTCTGCGGGCGCTGGCGCACTGGCAATGTGAAATACTCCTCTCTGGCTCTCAGATAGAGAATGCGATCCAGGGCCTCCTCTTCGCACGGAGGATCGGTTTCGCGGCGCAGCCTCTCCAGAGCGCCGATCATGACGCGCAGCACGGATCCCACGTGCTTACGCCAGAGATCTTTCGCGCCGGGCAAGGGACGGTTGCTCATGAGCGGCCGTCCCCCACCAGAGATTCGCGGCGCATGGCCTGAACAAGCGTGGCCTCGGCGTCCTCGCGGGCCATGGTCTTGGTCCAGAGACGGCGCTCGTTCCGCTTGATGATGATAATTCCATCGTCGCTCACGGCCCGCGCCAACCCCTCGATGTAGATGCGCGAACTCATGGGCGTGCGCATCGCCGCATCGAGGCGCCGAAGCACATCGTCCCAAGCGTGTTCCGGATCCCCTGTCTCCGTGGGAATATCGCCGATGTCATGAATCGTGAAGACGACCGCCAACATAGAGGAGGTGTTGCGCGGAAGGTGGACTCCCCAGTGCAATTCCGTACCGGCGTCCAGGTATGGCACCCAGGACTGGATCAAGACGCGGACGTAATCCCCCAACGGTCCCTCGGGCGCCATGTCGCGATTCCCCGCTCTCGGGGACAGCTCGCTCGACGCAACGCGCTTGACGGCATCGCTCTCGTCCCGGTTATAATAGAAGTCAAGACCAACTTCGCACATGTCGCGGACAAGGTCGATCTCGGATTCGTCCAGGCCGTATAGATCAAAGATCGCCTCGTCCAACTTGGCCTCCAGGTGACGTCGTCTCGCAGC
>DATKZW010000425.1:0-6079 GCA_035527775.1 Sumerlaeia bacterium
ACATGGGCGACGAGCATGAGGGCCGCTTCGCGCAACTCCGCGTCGTCGCTCCGCAGGAGACGAATCAAGGCGGGCGCCGCCTTTTCCCCCTCGACGCTCACGATGCCGTACAAAGCAGCGATCCGCACCGGGGACGGGCATTCCTTGGCGTATACCTCATTGTAGATTCGCAGGGCGCAGGCGCCCTGGCCGTCGGCTGCCATACGGTCGGCGCACATCAGGCAGGCGTCGTCGCGCGTCGACTCGAGGTCGGCGAGCGCGTTCGCCTTCTTCAGGGCGACGGCCGCTCTCGCGCCGCCTATCCGCCCGAGAGCGAGAATGGCCGCCCGCGCCAGGTCGCGGTCCCGGCTCTCGGCGCGCCGCGCGATGGCGCCAATCGCCTTCTCGTCGCGCCGCGCGCCCAGGCTCCCGACCAGGCCGATCTCGATCTTCCCGCTCGAACCCCCAAGCACTTTTCGAAGGGCCTTGCCCGCCTGCGGCTGTTCCATGGTCTGCAACGCGAAACGCGCCATGTGCGAGAGGTTCTCATCTCGCAGCAGCTTGGCCAGAGTCGGAACGGAACGCTCCGTTCCCCACTGGCGGAGAATCCGGCAGACGGCTTGCTTCGAGGCGTACGTGGCCGTCTCGGAGTTCAGGATCTCGCACAGGGCGATCTCGGCTTGGGCGCGGCGGTCGGGCGCGGCGGCGCGGAGTTCGTCCGCAAGGTCCGACCAAGCCTTCCGATCGTCCCCGAAGTCATAGTGCACGAGCGCCCCGTACTTCCCCTGGCCGGAGGCGATCTGGTCGCGAGTCTCCCTCACGATCCGTTGTTTCATGGTGACTTGGCAACCCGAGAGGGCGACGACCGCTAGAATGGCGACGGCGAGGGTTGCTCTTGCGGTGAGATTGCGACGCGTAGACATGGCTTCTCCTTCGATCCTTGCTGAAATGCGGGGTTTTTCCGTCCCTACGTTGCTTCGACTTCGAGAGTTTCTCGATCCTAGAAATCCTTTGCCCTTGTTGGGCCGGCGCCCGTGCTGCGACGGACCGGCTCCGACGGGTTCGGAGTCCCGCCTTTAGGCAGTCTTAAGTTGCGACTGAAGCCGGCGCTCCCAACGCGCCGCCCGCGACCTTGGGCGGGTCGAGGCGCTAAAGAACCCAAGGCTCGCGCATCGGGCGGCTCAGCCAGCGGCTCGCCGCCGGGTTGTCGATGATCTCCTCTTTCTCGGGGTCCCACCTGAACGGCTGCTTGGTCCAGTACGCGATATTCCCCAGGTGACATACCGTCGCGGAGCGGCAGCCGATCTCGACGTCGCAGATGGGGCGTCGCCGCGTGCGAATGCAGTCGAACCAGTCCTGGTGATGTCCCGGGGAGCGGTAGAGGTTGACCTCGTCGGGAGAGGTCGGCTCCTTCATGATGTCGGCGGGGTCGGTCTCGAGGTAGCCGCGGTTCACGAGGACGCGCCCCTCCGTGCCGATGAACTCGACTCCCGCCGGGCCGGCGGCGCCGCCGTGGTACATGACCACGCCGTTCGCATAGCGGTAGGTCAGCCGCTCCACGTCCTTGCCGTCGGGAGGAATGATCTCCACGGGGCCGCTTTCGTCCATCCCGAGCCCCCACTGGGCGATGTCGAAATGGTGGGCTCCCCAGTCGGTCATGCCGCCGCCGGAGTAGTCGCGGTATCTGCGCCAGGGAGGAAATCCCGAGGGAAAAGCGGGGCAGAGAACCGTATGGAAAGGTCGCCACGGCGCGGGCCCGAGCCACATGTCCCAGTCCAAGGTCTTCGGGGGCGTTTGCGGGGGCAGGTCGCAAGGCCCGGACGGCCCCCCCACGTTGACGTGCACGGTGTGCATCTTTCCGATGCGGCCGCTACGGACCATTTCGCAGGCGAAGCGGAAGTTCGCCGACGAGCGCTGCTGGCTTCCGGTCTGGAAGACGCGCCCGTTGCGGCGTGCGGCCTCGACCATGGCGCGCGCTTCGCGAATAGTCAGGCTCAGGGGTTTCTCGCAGTAGACGTCCTTGCCGGCCTCGCAGGCCATGATGGCCGCAATGGCGTGCCAGTGGTCGGGCGTGGCGATGACGACGGCGTCGATGTCCTCCCGCGCGAGCAGGTCGCGGAAGTCCCCATAGGCCCCGCAGCCTTTGGTCCGGCCGCTCGGCGATTCGGAGGCGTAGTAGTCATTGGCGGACTTCTGGAAATAGTCGCGCCGAAGGCCGTCCACGTCGCAGCACGCGAGCGCCTGCGCGTCCTCGGCGTGCAGACAGGCGCCCCAATGGCCCGTGTTCTGCGCCCCCATGCCGATGAAGCCGAGGGTGATGCGATTGCTGGGCGCGATGCGGCCGTTTAGGCCGAGAGCCGAGGAGGGGACAATGGCCGGAATCCCCGCGGCCGCCACCGCGCCGCCCGCCGCCCGAAGGAATTGTCGGCGATTCACCCTTCGGTTCCGTCCCGTCTTGTCCGCCCCGGCGCGGTCCGCGTTCCTTTTTTTTTCATGGGAAGAACCCGCGCCTCCAATCCGCGGCTCCTCAACCCCGGCCTTCCGCCTCAGTTGTGAGTCGCGGGCGGAGGACGACGGTCACTTGCTCCCGCACGATAGGCAACGGAGCGTCGCGTTGCAAGCTGAGAAACGCCCAACCGGGCGGAAAAACTGCCGCCCGATCTTGCGGATCCCTCTACGCCACTTCATGCGCTTTGCGGATGATCCCGCTGGGATCGACGTATCGCACTTCGCAGACTATCCAGAGGCCCGTTCGTTCGTGAACGGCGCCTCGAATCCTGCGGATCAGTCCCAGAACGTCCTCGCTCTTCGCTCCGCCGAGGTTCAGGATGAAGTTCGCGTGCTTGCGCGAGACCTCGGCGTTGCCGATTCGCAAACCTTTGAGTCCCGTGTCTTCGATCACCTTGCCTGGAGGGCCGAAACGCTCGTACATCTCCCCTTCGCTCGTGAAGACGGATCCGCAGTTCGGCCACTTCAGCGGGAATCTGCCTCTCCGCTCGCGCAGAATGCCCAACATCCGGCGGCGGATTTCGGCGGGGTCGCCTCTTTCGCACTCGAGCACGGCGCTCGTGATGACCCAATCCGTCCTCTGAAAGACGCTGCGCCGGTAAGAGAATTCGCACGCGTCGCGAGGGAGTCTGAAGACTTCCCCGTCGGCGCCCATCGCTTCCACCTCGACCACCGCCTCGCCGATCGAACGCCGGAGGCTGCCGCCGTTCATGAAGATCAGCCCGCCAAGTGTGCCGGGGATGCCGATGACGTGCTCGAGTCCCGTCAGACCCGCCCGGCCCACGGCGCGCGCCAGCTGGGGCGCGGGGATTCCCGCCTCGGCCCGAACCCGCGTTCCCTCGACCGAGAGTCGGGCCATGCGCCCGCCGATTCTCATCACGATCCCCCGAACGCCCCGGTCGTCAAAAAGCAGGTTGCTCCCTTCTCCGATCACAACTGCCGGAAGGCTCGCCTCGCGGGCCGCTTCCAGGATTCGCGCGATCTGGTCCGCCCGGCAGGGCTCTGCGAACAGGTCGGCCGGGCCGCCGATGCGCCAGGCGCTGTGATCCCTCAAGGGTTCGTTGGGGCGGACCCAGCCGACGTCTTCCCGAGACAAGGCATGGAGCAACCCGGTGAGATCGGGCATGAGGACGACTCTTTCCGCCTATCCCTCGCGGCTTTCGCTATCGTCGGCCCCCATCTCGCGTCGGGGGCGGAGAGGGCTCGGTTCCAAGGCCTTTTCGACCACGACCGCCTCCACGCCTTCTTGGGACGCGGCCCAGTCAACCGCATTCCGGGAAGACGGAGATTCCGGCGCGATGCGGTCGGCAACCAAGCGGAAGCGTCCCGACGCCAGGCATGCCCGGTAGGCATTGAGGCCGCCGGGCATCAGGAAGTTCTCGCGATTTAGCGGCGCGGCGATGAGGGAAACATCGATGTCCCATTCCGTGAGACGCGGGGCCAGCAGGGCGAAATTCGAGGTCACGAGGCCCGGCTCGGTCTTGAACCGGCTCCGCATGGCGCCGCAGAACTCCTCGAAGAGGGCGCGGCGCCCGAAGCAGAGCGCCATGTCCGTCATCTGGTGGTGCAAAAAGACGACGGGAGGCGCAAACTGGTGGAACTCGCCCATTTCGATCTCACAAAGAACCGCGAGAAGCGCGGCGAAGTCTCTCCGCAGAACGCGCGGGGCGCGCAGAAGTCCAGTCAAGGCGGCGCGCAGGAACGCCCCCGGGCCGGCGCGCGTCAGGCGTCTGAGACCGGCGCCGGGGAGACCGTACTCAGTAGCTTCACGCACGTAGCCGGGGACGTTGGGGATGATGGGAAGAACCTGAAACCCACCGGGGTCCGAGGAGCGCATGAGTTTCAGGGCCTCGACGACGCACTCGTCCCCCAGCGTCATTAGGCCGCCGCATCCCTCCTCGCGGGCAGTTCGGAGGAATTCATGGATCGCGCCGCTCTCGCCGAAATGCGCCAGGGCCTCCAAGTTGTCCGCACGAGCAACCGAAGCTTGGCCGAGGAAAACGCGGGCGGAAAGAAGGACTCGAGGTAAGTCGTGAGGCATTGCCTAAGCGCATTCCCGCCGAGGTCCGGGTTGACGGCCGCTTCGGCGCCCAAACATATCATGTTCCGCCGATTCCCTGCTGGAAACCCTCGACTTTCTCCCCTGATTCCACTGACCGATAAAGGGCGTCGATGATCTCTTGAACGCGCAAGCCTTCCCGCCAATCATAGCGGGCGGGCCGCCCTTCACGAATGGCGTGGGTGAAATCCTCGATCTGATTGTAGTAACCTTCGCCGCCGTAGTCCGGGCTCAGATTAAAGGCGGCGCGGTCGAATTCCGATCGATGGGTCTTCGACCATCCCTTGGGCGCTTCGCCCTTGCCGGTGAGATGGTGGGTGCGCAACCCGTCGTCCGTGATCTCCATCGTGCCGTCGTCGCCCTCGACGAAAACGGCCGTGCCCTCGGTCTGGTACCCCGGCACGCTCCACGAGGCGTCGTAGGAGCCGAAGACGCCCGAGCGGAACTCGATGAGTGCGCAGAGGGTGTCTTCGACGTTGCTGTGCATGGGGCGGGCGAGGGCGGAAACGCCGGCCGCGTCGCCGAAAAGAACGCGCAGAAAGTGGATGAGGTGGATGCCCGAGTTGATGAGAATTCCGCCGCCCGATTTCTCTTTAGTGAACGTCCAGCCTTTCTTTGGGCTGAGGACCTGGCTCAGGTAGACACTCGCGCGAAACCGCCGAGGCGCGCCGATCCACCCCGAACGCAGGCGCCGGGCCGCTTCGAGCCAGAGCGGGTAATGCCCTTTCATGAACCCGACGGCCGTGACTTGCCCGGGGCGCTCGGCGGCGGCCTCAGCCATCCGCCGTGCGTCCCCCAACGTGTGAGCCAACGGCTTCTCGCTGAAAACGTGCAGGCCCCGATCCAAACACGCGACGCCGATCTCACGGTGAGTGAACTGAGGCGTCGCGACGACGGCCGCATCCGGGGCGCTCTCATTCAGGAGAGGATCGAGGGAAGAAAAGAAAGGCGCGTCGAGTCCCATGCCGCGCGCCTGGGCGCCGGCCTTCGGGTCCGCGTCCATCACCGCGGCGACTTCGACGCCGGGGACGACGCTGCACATCGAGGAGTGCATGAGGCCGATCTTGCCGAGGCCAATGACGGCGACGCGCAGGGCGGAGTTGTCTTTTCTTCCGAGACGGCTGCCTGATCTGGGCACAAGCGTTGTGTCCTTCATTCCAGGGAGACTCCCATCGCGTTGCCGTGCAAGCGTTTCCCTGCCGCCGGGATCGCGGGGGCCTGAGCCGCGCGAATTCCTCGGGCAACCGCCCCGGCGCGTCTTGCTCATCGTCCAATGGGCGCCTCGGTTTTGTCAAGAGGCCTGGCTTGGCCGACTCGCCTCCCAGGAAAGGCTCTGCCGGAGGCCCTCCGCAAAGGAGCGCGGCTGGAAACCGAAATCTCGCTCGGCGGCGGAGATGTCGACGCGCCGGACGGTCTGGATGCCGGTGACGTTGTCTGGCGTCAGGGGCGGGTTCTTCATGACGAAACTGAGCGTCTTCGCAAGGACCAGGGCAACGCAAATGGGCAAGTGAAACCGAAACGCCCGCCGATCGA
>DATKZW010000426.1:0-11408 GCA_035527775.1 Sumerlaeia bacterium
ACTTGCTCGAGCGCCTGGGGCGGCGCGGCCCGAGCCCGGGCGGGCGCAAAGTCACGCTGCCGGGCATCCAGACCCGGCGCAGGGCCCGAGCCGTCATCTCACAACTCCACTCGAATCAAGCGTCTATCGACAAGACGGAGAAGGCCCTTCAGGAGATCGCCAAGCGGATCGCGCCCCACGCCGCCGAAACCCGACGGAGGCTCACCGAACTGCGTGAAGAGATCCTCCAGCGCGCCAAGCACGCCGACGACGATGAAAGGACCCAGCCCGAGCGGGTCCGTGCGGCTTGGCAGGAGGAGCGCCTCTCCGAGGCCATCGCCGTTCTCGAGGAAGTCGAGAATGACCCCGCCCGGGCCGAGGAGAAGATCCTCAAAGGCCTGGAACGGCTCGCATCGGCCCCGGGGGACTCGCCGGGCGGCTCGCCGCCCCGCTTCCTCGCGGAGCGTCTGCGCGAGCAGATCGAGGCGTTGCGGCGCGAGCAGAGATTTCTCCGGCAACGGCTCGAGGCAAACGAAGAGGCTTTGGAGGAGCTTGGCGAGCGGGTCGAACGGGCGATGATGATGCGGCAAAGGCGCCGCGGTCGATCCGGTCAGAGCGGGCCGGGCGAGGGCGAGCCCGCCGATCTCCCCCCGCCGGGCCCAGGCGGGCCTCCGGGACGCGCGCCCTAGTCCTGCGACACAGTTGAATGGAAAGGTTTCACGATGCGCGTTGCTCAGACTTCAGTCTGACTTCCGTCAGGCAAGAATCAGCCCAAAGGCAGAACAACGAACAGGCGATCTCAAGTGTGACGGCGCGCCAGCGCGCCCCCACAGCCGGCAGGATCCCCACGATGCGTTTCCAGGTTCTTCAGAAAGCCTCACGCCGGTCCGTCGGCGCCGCCGGCTCGGGCCGGTTCGCGGGCGCGCCCGCTCGGACGGGTCTGCTCGAGATGCCTCGCGGCGCCGTGCGCACGCCCGCGTTCCTGCCAGTCGGCACTCAAGGAACCATCAAGGCCATGACCAGCGAGGAGGTGGCCTCGATCGGCTATGAGATGATCCTCGCCAACACCTATCACCTCTGTCTGCGACCGGGAGACGAGGTCATCCGGGACCTCGGCGGGCTCCACCGCTTCATGCACTGGGACCGCCCGATCCTCACCGACAGCGGCGGGTACCAGGTCTTCTCTCTGAGTCAACTGCGCAAACTGACCGAGGACGGGGTCGAGTTCGCCTCCCCGGTCGACGGCGCCCGCCAGTTCATCTCCCCCGAGCGGGCGATCCGGATCCAGGAGAATCTGGGCGGCGACGTCATCATGGTTCTCGACGAATGCACGCCTTATCCCGTGACGCCCGAGGAGGCGCGGGCGTCGATGGAACTCACCCTGCGGTGGGCCGAGCGATGCCGGAAGGCCCAAACCCGCGCCCAGGATCAGGCGCTCTTCGGCATCGTCCAGGGAAGCGTTTACCCCGATCTTCGCCAGGAGTGCGCGCGGAGGCTTGCCGATCTGGATTTCCCCGGATACGCCATCGGCGGCCTCAGCGTCGGGGAACCGAAGGAGGACCTCTACGCGAGCCTTGAGGCGGCGGTCGCCCATTTGCCCGAAGACCGCCCGCGTTACGCCATGGGGATCGGCACGCCCGAGGACTTAGCCGATTGCGTCGAGCGCGGCATCGACCTCTTCGACTGCGTGATGCCCACGCGCGTCGCTCGCAACGGCCGCGCCTACGTCCGCGGCGGCCGGCTCAACATCCGCAACGCCCGCTACGCGCGCGACCCGCGCCCCCTCGACGAGACGTGCGGCTGCCCCGCCTGCCGCCATTACTCGCGCGCCTACCTGCGCCACCTCCACCAATCGGGCGAAATCCTCGCCGCCCGCCTCCTGACCTGGCACAACCTGCACTTCTTCTACCAGTGCATGGCGGATATCCGGCGGGCGGTCGAGGAGGATGCGGTTCGGAAACTGAGGGGGCGCTGGGAGCAAGAGGCGGCCGCGTTCGAGGAGTCCAGAACGGAAGGGGACGCCCGAACCGACTGAGCGCACGCCCAGGGCGACTTTCCTTTCATCCGCGAATCACGCTCGCGCATGATCTGGAGGGATTGCGCTCGGCAACCCAACGCTTCGTTGACTTTCAATGACGGAATGACATAGATTCTACGCGTCGTCTCGGGTGAAGAAGCGACCGCCGAGCGTGCGCGGGCGCCTGCTGAAGCATGCCGCTTCCTGCGCTGGCCGCCCCACCCGAAGCAGGAGATAGCCAGGGCTCCGGGCATTGTCCACTGTCGAGCCACGCGAGAAGAACGAGATGAGTGAACGACTGAAGCAGATCAACGCCCGCATCGCCTCGAGCATCGCCGTCAAGCAGGCGTTTGGCGGCGATCTGAAGGCGAACGTCTCCCGCGCGTGCGACGCGATCATTGAGGCCCATGAGGCGGGCAAGAGGGTCCTCGTCCTGGGCAACGGCGGCAGCGCGTGCGACGCCGAGCATTTCGCCCTCGAACTCGTCGGGCGGTTCCTCAGGAAGCGCGACGCCCTCGACGTGACGGCCTTGACGACCAACGGCGCGCTCCTGACCTGCCTCGACAACGATTACCCCTCCCAGGATATGATCTTCGCCCGCCAGATCCAGGCCCACGCCCGCCCGGGCGATATAGTCTTCGCCATCAGCACATCGGGCAATTCGCCCAACGTCCTCGAGGCCCTCCAGGAAGCGAAGAAGAGAGGGGCCCGCACGATCGGGCTGACCGGCGAATCCGGGGGCAAAATGGCGTCCTTGTGCGACGTCCTCTTGAACGTCCCCTCCACGGAAACCCCGCGCATTCAAGAGTCGCACGTCCTGATCATTCACCTCATTTGCGAGTTCGTCGAAGCGGCTATCGCCGAATAGCCGAGTAGTGGCGAACTCCCTGCGCTTTCCCCCTTAGAGCCTTCTGCCCGCCCTAACCGCAACGAAGCCCATGGCGGGCCGCCAACGCGGCCGCCGGGGCGCTTCTCCCCTTCTCCCCCCCATTTCCGGGGCTTTTTCCCCTCGATCTCGCCAGCCAAACCGCCCGCCGGCGCGCCCGGTTTTTGCGGCGGAAATGCGGGGAAAATGCGGGGGAAATCTGCTTGACACTTCTCGTCGCCCAGCGCAATAATCGACCGCTGTTTCGATGCCTAGGCCGGGAATCTCCAGCAGAATTCTCGGCTTTTCAATACCGGAACGGGGTCTTGATGGAGGAAAAAGCCAATGAAGAATCCGCGAGAGAGAAGTGTCGATCCCGCCGCTCAGGAGATGTTGGAGGTCGCCGCGAGCGGGGATCGGAAGTTGGCATACGACCGGTGGGACGCGATGCAGCCGCAATGCGGCTTCGGCGAACTGGGGATCTGCTGCCGGAACTGCGCGATGGGGCCCTGTCGCATCGACCCCTTCGGCGAGGGCCCCAGCGAGGGGGTCTGCGGCGCGTCGGTGGACGTGATTGCCGCACGGAATCTGGCGCGGGCGACGGCCGTGGGCGCGTCCGCGCACTCCGATCACGGCCGCGACATCGTCCACGCGCTGTTGGCCACGGCCAGAGGCGAGACGCAGGGCTACAAGATCAAGGGGCTCGCGAAACTGCGCAAGCTGGCTGCGGAGTGGGGGATTCAGACCGACGGCCAAGCGCCTGAATTGATCGCCGAGAAGGTGGCAGAGGTCGCCCTTGAGGAATTCGGCAGGCAAGAGGGCGCCCTCCGGTTCGTGGAACGAGCCCCCAAGAAGGTGCGCCAGCGATGGGAGAGGATCGGCGTGACGCCGCGGGGCGTAGACCGCGAGGTGGTATCCACGCTCCACAGCACGCACATCGGCTGTTCGAACGAGGCGGTTCAACTGGTGCGCGCCTGCGTGCGGACGGGCCTGGCGGACGGGTGGGGCGGCTCGATGATCGCCACGGAACTGAGCGACATTCTCTTCGGCGAGCCTGTGCCCGTGCTGTCAGAGTCGAATCTGGGGGTCCTGAAGAAGGACCGCGTCAACGTCGTGGTTCACGGGCACGAGCCGACGTTGTCGGACGCCATCGTCGCGGCTGCGCAGGCCGACGAGATCCAGGCGGCGTGCGAGAAGGTGGGCGCCAAAGGGCTGCAACTGGCCGGGATTTGCTGCACCGCCAATGAGATCCTGATGCGCCACGGCGTTCCTATCGCCGGCAATTTCCTGCAGCAGGAAATGGCGCTGCTGACGGGTGTCGTGGACTTGATGGTGGTGGACATCCAGTGCGTGTTCCCGGCGTTGCGCGGCGTGGCGAAGGACTTTCACACTAGGCTCATTAGCACGTCGTCGAAAGCCAAGTTCGAGGGCGTCGAACACATCGAGTTTGACGAGAGTCGCGCCCTTGAGAGCGCCAAAGAACTCCTGCTGATGGGCATCGAGAACTTCAGCAGACGCGACGCCGCGCGCGTCCACATCCCGACGCAGAAGGAGCCGCTGATTGCGGGCTTTACCACGGAAGGCGTGTTCGATCACCTGGGCGGACGCTACCGCCCGTCCTACCGCCCCCTGAACAACGCCATTGTCGAGGGCCGCATCCGCGGCGTTGTGGGCGTCGTCGGATGCAACAACACCGACACCGTGCATGACGCGAACCACTTGGCGTTGGTTCGCGAGCTTCTCCGTCACGACGCCCTGATCGTGCAGACCGGCTGTTCGGCGATCGCCTGCGCGAAAGCCGGTTTGATGAGACCCGAGGCGGCCGCCTGGTACGCCGGGCGCGGCCTGCTGGAGGTCTGCGAGGCCGTGGGATTGCCGCCGTGCCTCCACATGGGCTCCTGCGTGGACAACTCGCGAATCTTGACGGCCTGCATCGAGATATGCCGGGAAGGGGGGCTGGGCGACGATTTCGCCGATCTGCCCGTCGCGGGCGCCGCCCCGGAATGGATGAGCGAGAAGGCCATCGCCATCGGTTTCTACTTCGTCGGGTCCGGGGTGACGACCCTGCTGAACCGACCGCTTCCGGTCGAGGGAAGTCGGCTCGTTCACGACTACTTGACCGACGGCATGGAGAAGGACGTTGGCGGGAAGTTCGTTTTCGAGCCGGATCCGCTCAAGGGCGCCCACATCATCGTCGAGCACTTGAATAGGAAGCGCGAGGGGTTGAAAATCGCGCCGATGATGTACGAGCCGCGCCCCGTCGAGACGCAGGGGCGGGTGTGGGCGCCGGAGGCGGCGCTTGTCGCCGCGGCGAAGTAAGCGCCCATCCCGAAACGCGCGGGCGCCGGGGCCCTTGTGGCACAGCCGCCCCCGGCTGTGGCAAGGGAGAAGAACAGTGTGGCACAGCCGCCCCCGGCTGTGGGAAAGCCGGAGACCCGGGGAAGCCGGGAGAAACCTGCGGAAAGATAACAGGAAATGGGGAAAACCAAGAGTTTGCTCGTAGTAAGGGTGGACCGGTGTCTGGGGTGCAAGTCCTGTGAGCTGGCTTGCGCCGTGGAGCATTCCGAGTCCAAGAACCTGTACGAGGCCATCCGCGAATCGACTGTCCCTCGGGCTCGCCTCACCGTGGCTCAGGGCGAGGGATTCGCCGTGCCCCTGCAATGCCGACATTGCGAAGACGCCCCGTGCATGGAAGTCTGCCCGACGGACGCGTTGCACCGGGCCGACCCGGACAGCCCCGTGGTCGTTGACCATGACTTGTGCATCGGGTGCCACTGGTGCGTGTTGGCCTGTCCGTTCGGAGTGATTGACTTCGACCGCAACGGCCGCACCATCACGAAGTGCGATCAATGCTTCGAGCGGGTCGAGCGCGGCGACCTGCCCGCCTGCGTTTCGGCGTGTCCTTCGCGGGCGCTGGATTTCAAGACCCTCGACGAGGTTGTGTCGGAAAAGCGTCAGGCCTACCTGGTGCAGATCGAGCGCAGCATGACGGGGGGAGAAAAGTGAGTCCGGTTGCCGAAGCGCGCATGGATGAGGTCCTCGAGAACGTTCTGGCGCGGTGCGCGCCGGAGCCTTCCTCTCTGATCTCCGTTCTGCAAGACCTTCAAGAAGAAGTCTATTATCTGCCGCGAGAAGCGCTGGACCAGGTCGCTCGGAGGTTGGGCGTTCCCCGAGCCCAGGTTTACCACGTCGCGACTTTCTACCGGGCTTTCAGCCTGGAGCCCCGCGGCCTGCATACCATCAGCATTTGCCGGGGCACGGCCTGCCACGTAAAGGGAGCGGAGAAGATCGCCGACATGTTGCGGGCGGAACTCGACGCAAGCGACGGCGAGACGACGGCAGACCGCATGTTTACGGTGCAGAGCGTGCGGTGCCTGGGCTGTTGCTCCCTGGCGCCGGCCATCATGATTGACCGCGAAGTGTACGGCGGCGTGAACCCGCAGAAACTGCGAAGGATCCTGAAGCGCTATAGAGATGAAGACTAGCCCGATTTCCACCCCGGCCCAGTTGGCGAAACTGGCCGCCTCGGCGCGCAAAGCGTTCCTCGCTCCGAAGCCCAAGATCCTCGTCGGCGCCGCGACCTGCGGACTCGCCACGGGCGCCGGACGGGTCTTGGACGCTCTGCGCGAGCAGACGAACGGCAAACTCGACGGCCTTCGGGTCCTGGAAACCGGGTGCATCGGCGCTTGTTTTCTCGAGCCGCTGGTGGACGTCGTCATGCCGGGACAGGCTCGCATCACTTACGCTCACGTCACCTCGGAGGACGTCCCGGGAATTCTGGACGCTTTGGCGGAAGGCAAAGTCTACGAGAAGCGGGCGGTGGGGCGCATCGACGCCGAGCCCTTTCTCCTCGACGACGTCAAGAAGAACTATCGCCGCGGCAAGTTCGCCGAGGACGTCAGGAAAGTCCCGTCCTACGAAAAGGTCCCGTTCTTCGCGGGTCAGCTGCACGTGGCGATGCGCAATTGCGGCTACATCGATCCCTCGTCCATCGAGGACTACATCGCCAAGGGGGGCTACAGCGCGGCCGCGAAGGCGCTGACGGAAATGGAGCCCGAGCAGATTATCGAGGAGATCAAGACTTCGGGCTTGCGAGGGCGCGGCGGCGGCGGCTTCCCCACGGGTCGCAAATGGGAGACCGCCCGCAAGGCGCCCGGGGACGTGCGGTACGTGATCTGCAACGCCGACGAGGGGGACCCGGGCGCTTACATGGATCGCGCCATCATCGAAGGCGATCCCCACAGCGTCATCGAAGGAATGATCATCGGCTCTTACGCCATCGGCTCGCACGAGGGCTACGTCTATGTGCGCGAGGAGTATCCCCTGGCGGTCAAGCGTCTTCGGCTGGCTTTGAGACAGGCCGAGGAGATGGGGTTTCTGGGCGACAATATCTTCGGTTCCGGCCACCGTTTCCGCATTCGGATCAACCGCGGGGCGGGGGCGTTCGTCTGCGGCGAGTCCACGGCGCTGATGGCTTCGCTCGAGGGGCGCGTGGGCGAGCCGCGAGCCAAGTACATCCACACGGTGGAAAGCGGCCTGTGGGCCAAGCCCAGTTGCCTCAACAACGTCGAGACGTGGAACAACGTCCCCGTCATCATCGCTCGCGGCGCCGAATGGTACGCGAGCATCGGGACGGAAGGGAGCAAGGGGACGAAGGTCTTCTCCCTCGTCGGCAAGGTCAACCGCGTGGGTCTGGTCGAAGTCCCGATGGGGATGACGTTGCGCCAGGTGATCGAGGATATCGGCGGGGGCATTGAGAACGGCGGCCAGTTCAAGGCGGTCCAGACGGGCGGCCCGTCCGGGGGGTGCATTCCGAGCGAGTATCTGGACTCGCCCGTCGATTTCGACGAACTCACCAAGTTGGGCTCCATGATGGGCTCGGGCGGCATGATCGTCATGGACGACCGCACGTGCATGGTCGACGTGGCGCGCTATTTCCTCGCCTTCCTGAAGGACGAATCGTGCGGCAAGTGCGTCCCATGCCGAGAGGGTACCGCCCGCATGCTGGAGATACTCGACGGCATCTGCGAGGGTCGGGGACGCCCGGGAGACATCGATCTCCTCCATGAACTGTCCGAAGCGATCGTCGATGGATCGCTCTGCGCCCTCGGCGGGTCGGCGCCCAACCCCGTGCTGACAACCCTAAAGTACTTCTCCGAAGAGTATCGCGCCCATATCGAGGATCGTCGCTGCCCGGCGAAGGTCTGCCGAGCCTTGATCCGCTTCGCAATCGATCCGGACAAATGCACCGGATGCGCCGCCTGCGTCTCGGCGTGCCCCGAGAAGGCGATATCGGGCGAGAAGAAGGAACCCCACGCGATCGACCAGACGAAGTGCGTGAAGTGCGGCGTGTGCGTCGACGCGTGCCGATTCGACGCGATTGAGGTGAAGCAAGGAAGCGAGACGGAATGACCGAGGGGGAAGACACTCCCTTCACGCTGAACGGCAAGCCCGCCGTCGCCCATCCGGGCGAGACCGTGCTGAGCGTGGCCAAACGGCATGGGATTCACATCCCGACGCTCTGCCACCACGACGCCGTCGCGCCCTACGGCGCGTGTCGGCTCTGCGTCGTCGAGGTCTCTTGGGGCAAACGCTCGAAGATCGTCACGTCGTGCATCTACATGCCGTACGAAAACGACTCCGTCGAGACCGACAGCGCCCGAGTGCGACGCGTTCGCGCCATGGTGCTCGAGCTTCTCTGGTCGCGTCACCCCGAAGTCGAGGCGCTTCGGGATCTTGCGGGGGAGTACGGCGTAGAGGAGCCGCGATTCGGCGCCGATCCTTCGGAGGCGCCCAACCGCTGCATCCTTTGCGGTATGTGTGTGCGGGTGTGCGCGGAAGTGGTGGGGCAACATGCCATCGGCTACGCGCGGCGCGGCTCGGAGCGGCGGATCAGCACGCCTTACGGCGACGCGGCCGAGGAGTGCATCGGTTGCGCGGCATGCGTCTTCATCTGCCCGACCGGCGCGCTGCACTACGAGGACGTCGGCGGCCTTCGCCTGATGAAGGAGTTGCAGACCGAAATCCCGTTGGCGTCTTGCCGCTCGTGCGGCGAACCCTTTGCCACCGAACAACAGATAGCGAGAGTGCAAGAGCGCCTGAATCTGCCGAAGGAAGTGGCGGAGACCTGCCCGCGATGCCGCGGAACGCAACACCGAAGGGCGATGGAGAAGGTCCTCGTGACGAAACGGTCGTGAGCGAGGAAACAACTTGTGGCACAGCCGGCCTCGGCTGTGGCAGGGAGCATCGGAAGCGGATTGCGCACGTTCGCGCGCAGACCGCGCGCGCGCCTCAGGCGCCATCACACAAACGGAGTGAGGGACCATTATGAGCCGAGAAGTGTTTGCCGCGGTGACGCGGGGAGCGAACCATTTCATCAGAGAAGCGCGGCAAGCGCTGGACGCCGCCATCGAGGCCCACGGCGAAGACCGCGAGGTCTCCTTCCCCGGAACGGCCTTCTACCTGCCGATGGCCACCGCCCTGGTGGGGATCGAGGCAAGAAAACTGAAGGACCTCAGAACCATCGTGGAGCATTGCGAGACGATGATCGTGCCGGAAATCCCGGAGGCCTTGTGGCTGCCTTACCTCGGCCGGGGCTTGGACAGCGGCGCGGCGACGCTCCTGGCCCAGGAGGTGATTGTCGCCATTCGTTACCTGGACGGCGACGCCGCCGAGCCGGAGCACACCGGCTTCATCTCCGACACGATCCTGCGCGAGCTCGGCATCCAGCTCGTGGACGGCCGCATGCCGGGTTTCGCCGCCGTCCTCGGTCCCGCCCCCACCAACGAGATCGCCGTCAAGACGGTTCGCGCGCTCCAGCAGCGCAGCATCCTTACGTTTCTTCTCTGCAACCGCGACGGCCGGACCATGTATCAGCAACTCGTGGAGGAAGGCGTGGAGATGGGCTGGAACACCTACATCGTTCCGGTCGGCAGCGACACGGCCTCGTCCATCTACGTCCTCAACTGGGCGATTCGCGGCGCCCTGACCTTCGGCGGGCACAAGAGAGGCGATTTCCGGGCCTGCCTGAAGTACACCCGCGAGCGGATCTTCGCTTTCGGTCTCACCTTCGGACCCATTCCTGACGACTGGTACGCCGTCGGCAGCGGGGCGATCGTGATGGGGTTCCCCGTCATCTCGGACCACAAGTCCACCCCGGAAGTCCGCCCGACCGGCGTGACGACCTATGAGGAGATCGTTCGCGAGACCGATCACCCCAAACTCGTCCAGACGGCCATCCAGGTTCGCGGCGTCAAGGTCAAGGTCGAGGAGATCGACGTCCCGGTCGCCTACGCCGCCGCTTTCGAGGGCGAGCGAGTGCGCAAGGAGGACATGCACATCCAGTTCGGCGGCAAATACTCCGCTGGCGTCGAACTCCTGACGACGCGCGAGATCGAGGAGATCGAAGACGGCAAAGTCGAAGTCGTCGGTCCCGACGTCGACACGGTCGAAGAAGGCGGAGTTCTGCCGCTCGGGATTCACGTCGAAGTGGCCGGACGGAAGATGAAGCAGGATTTCGAGGGAATCCTCGAGCGTCAGTTCCACCGCTACCTGAACCACGCCATGGGCGTGATGCACATCGCCCAGCGCGACCAGATTTGGGTCCGCATCAGCAAGGACGCCGTGAAGGCGGGGTTCCGTCTCCGCCACTTCGGCAAGATCCTGCACGCCAAGTTCCTGGACGAGTTCAGCGGGATCGTCGACCGCGTGCAGGCGACGATCTACACCGAGCCGGACCAGGTGTCGAAGCTCCTTGTCCAGGCGCGCCCGATCTTTGACGCCCGCGACGCCCGCGTGGCGGGCATGACGGACGAGTCGGTCGACACGTTCTACTCGTGCACGATCTGCCAATCCTACGCTCCGAACCACGTCTGCGTCATCACGCCGGAGCGGCTCGGGCTTTGCGGCGCCTACAACTGGCTCGACGGTCAGGCGGCCCATGAGATCAACCCGATCGGCGCGAATCAGCCGATCAGGAAAGGCGTTGCGATTGACGAGAGGCGCGGGGAATGGCAGGGCGTCAACGAATTCGTGTTCGCGCACTCCAACCGCTCGGTCGACCGCTTCTCCGCCTACTCCCTGATGGAGAATCCCATGACCTCGTGCGGCTGCTTCGAGGTGATCGTCGCCATCATTCCCGAGTGCAACGGCGTGATCGCCGTGAACCGCGAGTACATGGGCGACACGCCCATCGGCATGCAGTTCAGCACCCTGGCCGGCGCCGTGGGCGGCGGGGCCCAGACGCCCGGCTTCGTCGGCGTTGGGCGGCTGTACCTGAGCTCGAAGAAGTTCATCCGGGCTGAAGACGGGCTGGCGCGCCTGGTGTGGATGCCCAAGGAGCTGAAGGACGCCGTGGCGCCGCAGATCGAGAAGCGTGCGAAGGAAATGGAGATGGACGACTTCCTGGACAAGATCGCCGACGAAACGATCGCCACCGACGGCGAGACGCTTATGGCCCATCTCGAGAAGGTCGGGCACCCCGTCCTGGCGCTCACACCGATGATGTAGAACTCCCCCCGGGGGCTTTCGGGGGGTGGGGAATGGCTT
>DATKZW010000427.1:0-3279 GCA_035527775.1 Sumerlaeia bacterium
CAGTACGGGATCGGGAGAAGCCATTCCGAAGGCCGACGACAACACGCGCAAACGACTGGCGAACCGACTCGGCGCGAAACTCAGAGCGACGGCGGGCGGCAGTCCGGCGGCGAAACCGACCGGGAAACCTCAACCCAGAGCCTCCACGGCGTTACTGACGCCGGCTGCCGCGCCGCCGCCAAGAAAGGTTCCTCCCACTCCCGCGCCGACCGCGCCGGGCGTAGCGACCGAGGCCGACGCATGGGATGCCTTCTGCGCCCACGAGGCGGCGCAAGGGCTCGACGACGAGACTGTCGGGCGTCTGTGGTTCGATGTTATCGAGAAGGTCGCGGGCGCGGGCGCGGATTTGGCTACGCTCACGCCGGGCCAGTGGAACACCATCGCGCAGACGGGACCTTCGATTCCGTTCTGATTTCCCCTGCCCGGACCGGGCAACCTCCTCTCCGCGGTCTCGTCCCCCCGCGCGCCCGGTCCGGGCGAACTTGATATGGAGTTGACATGAAAACGTACGCTCAGTTGCGGGCCGCCGTGGAAGAGGCCGAGCAGGCGCTGAAAGCCGCGCAGAAGGCCCTAGGAGAATTTAGCATTATTGACTGTAGCGGACGCGAGAGCGGCAGGGTCTGTCGCGTCGAGATTAGGGCAAGCGGCGCTTTCGCGTGGAGTGGGGAATTCCCGACCGCCGACGATATGCGGTACGCTCTCGCGGAGGCCGAACGCCGCGGATGGATACCGCCTTCGAAACCCGTCGCCCCTCAACTCCGCGAGAACAGCCCCGAGGATTAATGCCCCTCAGACCCTACCAGCTCGAAGCCGTCCGCGCCGTGCGCGCCGCCCTGAACCGCCGGCCGGTCCTCGTGGCGCCCACGGGCAGCGGCAAGACGATTATGGGCGTGGCCCTGGTCCAGGCCCTGGACGTCCCGACCCTCTGGCTCGCGCACCGAACGGAACTGATTGACCAGGCGGCGGAACACCTGACCAGGTTGGGCCTGTGGGCGGGCAAGATCATCGCAGGTCATCCCGTGGCGCCGTTGGCCAAGGTTCAGGTCGCCAGCGTCCAGACGCTCGTGAGGCGATCCATGCCGCCGGCGGGGCTGATCGTTGTCGACGAATGCCATCACGCAGCGGCAGGGACGTACGGGAAGATTCTCGATCATTACCAGGGAGTCCCGGTTGTGGGGCTCACGGCCACGCCGTTCCGGCTCGACGGGCGCGGGCTGGGTGACGTGTTCGGTGAGATCGTTGTCGCCGCCTACACCGACGAGCTGGTACAGGCGGGCTATCTCCACCTGCCGCGCGTGTTCGCCGGTCGCGCGCCAGACCTGCGCGGCGCGAAGGTCCGGATGGGCGATTACGCCGTGAGCGACCTGGCCGCGCGAACGAATACGACGGAACTGACGGGCGACATCGTCGCGACGTGGCTCGCCAAGAGCGCGGGACGACGGACGGTCGTCTTCGCTGTCAACGTCGAGCACAGCCAGGCGGTCTGCGAAGCGTTCCAGAAGGCGGGCGTTGCAGCTGAACACCTGGACGGCAAGACGCCCAAGGCGGAACGCGCCGCGACACTGGGCCGTCTACGGGATGCGGAAACGCTCGTGGTGTCGAACTGCATGGTGTTGACCGAGGGCTGGGACATGCCCGCGCTGGAGACGGCGATCATTGCGCGGCCGACCGCCAGTCTGAATCTCCACTTGCAGATGATCGGCCGAATCATGCGCCGGTCTACGGACAAGGACGGCGCCATTGTCCTCGATCACGCCGGGAATCATCACGTCCACGGGCTGGTGACGCGGCGGATCGCGTATTCCCTCGACGGCCGTTGTGTCGGCGAATCGGACCCGCTCGGGCTGAGGCGATGCGAGGCGTGTCAGTTCCTGTTCTCGCCGTCGGCGACGGAGTGCCCTGAGTGCGGATGGGCGCCTCCACCGGTGCGAGGACGGGAGATCGCCAGCACGGGCGACGGGCTCGTGGAGTATCAGGAAGACTTCGAGTATCGCGCCGAAGTGTGGCGGCTGATCGAGGCCGAACGGCAGGCGATGGAATACGCGCCGGGCTGGTCGGCGTACAGGTATCACGAGCGATTCGGCGTCTGGCCGGTCGTGGCGGACGGTGAGCTGGTGGACGGGGCGCACGCGACGATGGAACAGAAACGCGCGGTATACGCAGAGCTGTTGACTCAGGCGCGGGCTCACGGGTATCGGGACGGATGGGCGTCCCATAAGTACCATGAGCGTTTCGGCGTCTGGCCGACGGGATTTGTGCGGACGGTGAAACGTGAGGCGATTCGACAGAGATTTGAGGAGGCGAGAACGTGAGTAAACCCCCGCCGACGATCCCGACATGCCCGGCGTGCCACTGTAGTGACAGAACGGTTCATCAGTATTTTGTCACGTGGGCGTGTCGGCGATGTCGAATTCGATTCAGAACTCAGCGAACGTACATCAACGGCGGACCGTTCGCCGCAGGCGACGAACGACGCGAGGTCGAGTTTTGGCCGATGTGGGATCAGGGGAGGACAGTAACATGAAATGTCGAACCATGCGCGTAACCTGGACCGTGTTTGTCGCGCCGAACCTGATAAGGTGTGAGCGCTGCGGCGTCGAGGAAACGCTAAAGTTGCCGATTGCTGTCCGCAAACTGACGAAGGTTGTAGACCGATTTAACGCGAAACATCGGACGTGCGAGCCGTTTAGTGATCGATAATCGCGCCGATCTCCGCGCGCGGTTCGTCGCGAAACGTCGCGCGCGAATATGTTTCACCCCAGAGGTGAAGGTTCGGTTCGAGACGCGAATCGGCATCTGCATCGAGAGCGGGCAGACTGAGGAAGAGGCAACGGAAATCGCCTGGAAGGAGATTGAGGAGACGATATGACTGAATGGGTGATCGAGGCGTTGACGAATGAAGGACTGCCGTATGCTAAAGCCAGGTTTTGGAGCGGCGGGTCTGTTGATCCGTGGGGCACAACGAACGCTTTGATGTGGGCGAAACGGTACAGCCGCGCAAAAGGCGCAAATATCGACATACGCGACGGCGCGGATAGGGGCTACATGGGCCGACTGAGGAAGGTCATTACGGAAGAGAGGCTGGCATGACTGACCAGAGAATCAGATATCACGCAGAGGGAGTCGTAACCGTCGCCGCGCGCTGTTCGCTACCTCTCTTCGACGGAGTGATCGATGAATAGTCAGCGAGGCGCTCTCCGCGCGCGGTTCGTCGCGAAACGTCGCGCGCGAATATGTTTCACCCCAGAGGTGAAGGTTCGGTTCGAGACGCGAATCGGC
>DATKZW010000428.1:0-2019 GCA_035527775.1 Sumerlaeia bacterium
AGATCGCCCAACGCCTGAAGCGTATTGGCCTTCTCTTCCGATCCATCCGGGGCCTCTGACTCCGCGATGCCCACCATCTCCACGATACTCGCAAGCGAATCGGTCCGCTGAATCGCCATCCACTGCCACGTGGCCGCCGCGAAGTCCATCCGGAGCGATTCCAGGCCGTCGCCTTCCTTGCGGTTGTCGAAAAGCTGCTCGCGCGCCTGGAGCAGGTTGTCCATTTCCCGGAGAAACGCCTCGTCCGCAGTGACGCGGTTCTTCGCCACGGCCCAGCCGGTCCAGAAGCGGCAGAAGGCAAGGCGGAAAACGGGCAGGGACGCCGCGGTGGCGGGCGCCACGCTGTCGGCGAGGCGATCCGGATCGCCGATCTCGCGGTCAACGGCGCGCGCCATGAGGCGATGGAGCAGATAGCGGCGCCCCTCTTCCGGCCCATTGGAGACGATGAGGGAGCGCCGAACCAGCCCCAGGGCGGCGTCGTTCAGCGCCTCGATCCGTTCACCCTCCGCCGACTCCATATCGGCTTCTCTCTCGGCGGGAGAAGCGCCGTCCGCCGAGAGCGTCGCCATCCGGGCGACGGCGGCGAGCTGCGCCGGCGTCGCGCCGCAGTCGGGGCTGAAATGGGCGAGCGCTCCCAGCAGCGTCCAGGCGTCCCCGCGCCGGGGTTCGGCCTCGTCCGATAGCGCCCGCAAACTCATGCGAAGAACGGCGCCGATCAGGTTCTTCCGATGGGCCTCCTCGGTGCTCAGGTCGGGCTCGAGCGGCGTGTTTGCCTGGAAAGCGTTCATATCCTCCTGGAAACGTTTCCGCCACGTTTTCATGCTGTAGCCGGAGTTGGGGATGGCGCCCGCCGCCGCCACCACCGCGATGGGAAGGTCGCCCAGGTCCTTGCACAAGGCGTCGATCTCCGAACGGTCCTTCGCGAACTTCGCCGCGTCCAGACGGCTCTCGAAGAGCGCCAGCGACTCCTCGCGTTTGAACGCTTCGACGCGAATTTGCTTGAACGCTTTCTCGACCGTGCCCAGGCAACTCGGACGCTGACAGGTGACCAGGACGCGCCAACCGGCCTCCTTCGGCGGAAGATAATCTCGTATTCCGCCCTTGTCGTCGGCGTTGTCAAGCAGGAGAAAGCCCGGCGGGACGAAGGGGTCGCGCCATGCGGCGTTGAGGGCGTCCTGGTTCGCCCGCGCGCCGTCCGAAACCTCGCGCCCGAGGCTTCGAAGCAGTCGGGCGACCAGCGCCTCCCGCGTCATCGCCTCCACGGGCACGTAGTGCATGGGCAATGCGCCCCCGTGAACGCGAAGGAGATAGTGATAGAGCCGCCAGGCCAGGAAACTCTTTCCGGAACCGCCGAGGCCAACTAGGGCCACGAAGCATGGTTTCTCTATCGCGTTCGCCAGGTCGGTCATCAGGGCGGGTCGGTCCGTCCACTCGCTGTCATCCACGTTGATGGGCGCTTCGTTTATCCGCATGGTTTGCTCCAGTCTTTGCTCAGCGGCGCTGCGTGACTGCTACAACACCACCGCGACGGTGTTGAAGCGAGCCTCCCCCCGTCAGCTGGACAGGGTTTCGGCTTTCTTAAGGTGGATTCAATAACCACCTGTTAAGCACATCCTGACAGAAAGGAACGGAGCCGGAACCTGCGGGAGGGCCGTTCCTCCCTGTCTTTCTCCTTGGCAAACTGAACCTATCGCCAAGGACCGCGCGGCGCAAGAGAATTCCTGCGCCCGTCGTGCGCTTGGGCGCATCTTGCCTCCGCTACGGCGAGGACGCCCATGGAACGCCCCGGGCCGGGCTTGCCCCGGTCGGGCGAACGATTGGCGGCTAAGAGGCCAGGTTCCTCCCCCTCCCCGCGGCGGAGGCGGGAAAGAAGTCGCGCCCTCTTAGAGCCTATCCGAGAACCTCGATTTGGTGTATATGTGGCCCGTGGCGCTTTGCCGCCATTTCGTTCCACTTCCTGTTGTTCTTGCTGAAGAGGAGGCCTTTGCCATGCCCCGTTCGATTCCTCCCGACGACACC
>DATKZW010000429.1:0-6153 GCA_035527775.1 Sumerlaeia bacterium
TCGCTCCGGCGCAGGCCGCTGCGGAACAACCGCCTGCGGCTGTCAATGTGGGACCGCGGCCCTCGGCTGCCGCAGGTGTGGAGCAGCCGCCCTCGGCTGCTGTAGAAGCGCGTCGCAGGCCGCCGCCGACGCGCGTCCGGACTTCGGCGCAGAGAAGGGCGGCCTGCTTCCGCAAGGCCAAACCGGCCAGACACACAACCAGCAGCGGCGTCCAGGGCGAGAAGAGGTTGCGCCCCATGAGGGGGCCGGCAACCCCGAGGGCCAGCATGAGATGCGAGAGCAACCCCCACCCCAGCGCCAGCGACAACGACAACGAAGGCGATCCAGGCAATCCCCACCGTCGGCGAACCGGTCGCAAAGCGGAGAAGCCGAGCAGCAGAGCCACGGCGGGCGCGAGAGCGGCGGCCAGAACGCTTCTCAGACGCGTCACGCACCAAGTCAGGGAGAGGCCCCACTGCGGATTCCGCGCGATCTCCCAGCTGAGGGCGCCGAGGAGAACCGCCAATCCCAAGACGAGAACCGCGGCCGTCGATCGGGACTTTGGAGATGGGTTGTCCATTCAGGTGGAACGCGAGAAAGGAGACGTTTTGCTCGGGCGGAAGGGGGCTCCTCGGAGCGGACGCCCCAGCTCCCTCTCCCGGCCCGCCTGCCCGCCGGCAGGCGAGGCGGCCTCCTTGCTTTCCCCTCGGCATCCTAGCTCGCGCTCGCCCGGACCGCAAGCGCGAAGTCAGACAGCGGCGCGCACGACAGCCGAGGGCGGTCGTTCCACGCTTCTCACACACGCCCTGTGAGCGCCGGAGGCCAATCCAGGCGTTGCGCTCCCCGCGCGAGTTCCGATATATTGTCCCGCGGCGGATCTCGCCGCGGAACGCCTCCCCAAGAAGCGTGGCCGCTACAGCGGGTTCATTGCGAAGATGGCGATTCAGCGGAAAATCTTCGAGCGCGTTCTCAATATGACCCAGATGCACAACGTCGGGGTCCTCCACCGGGGCTCGGACATGCTCTGGACCTGCCGGTGGAACGAGGGAGGTCGTGAATCGAGCATCTGCTACCAAGTGATCAAGGGCCCCTACGACGGCGCGTTGAAACTGCGTTTGCGTTATCGCGTGCTGAGGGACGGCGCGGGAGACGAGCAACTCCTGGACTACACGGTCCCAATCAAGACTTCGGTCAGTTACAAGCGCAAGACTTGGTACTGGTTCGCGTGTCCCCTCATCATCAACGGCAGTCCGTGCAAGCGCCGGGTCCGCAGCCTCTACTTCCTTCCGGGCAGCGAGTATTTCGGGTGCAAGAACTGCCGGGACCTGATGATTCGGTCTCTCCTCCCTTCTTCCGGCGTCGTCTTCCGCCAAACGGAATCGGTCTGTCCCGGTTCTCACGGGGATGAGAGCGGGGATTTCATCCCCGAGCTCCGCCTGGGGTGGCGTCCCTCGACTTCCCGCAGAATCTGCCGGCAATGCGGCTGCCTGACCGAAGGCATCCACTGCTGCAACTGCGCCGTCAGTCTGAACGGCGACAAGGAGAACCTCTTCGAACTGCTTGGCATCGGCGTGCGGGCAACGCCGGACGAAATGCGCTCCGCCTTCATCAGTCGCCTCAAGGAGTACCATCCCGACCGTGTGGCGCACCTCGGCCAGAAGCTGAAGGACTTGGCCGAGCAAGAGGTCAAGCGAATCACGCGCGCTTACCGGATCCTCGCCGATCCGGAGCGCAGGGAAGCCTACCTGGCCGGAAGGAACGTGAAAAAGTCGCTCTGAGAGAGGATCCCGGCGCGCCTCACGCGCCTCACGCGCCTCACGCGCCACGCAATGCGCCGGTCAACTCCCGGAATCCCGGACCAACCCGAGATCGCGGGACCGGCGAAAGCCGGTGGATTGCGGGCGGTTCTTAGCACAATGGACCCGATCACAGGCAGCCTGCTCGGCTTGGCCGTCGGAGACGCTCTGGGCGCGCCGCTCGAGGGAATGAGAGGGCCCCACGTCCAGCAGGTCTTCGGCGAGGTCGCCGATTACGTCGACCCGATCGCCGCATTTCCCGACCGTCCGGGCAAGTGGCGTCTTGTCGGACTCTACACGGACGAAACGCAACAGGCCCTGGCCGTCGCCGAGGTGCTGGCCGTTCACGGCGAGGCGGACGCGCAGGCGCTGGCGGATCTCTACCTACGCTTGGCCAACGAGGGCCCGCCGGGCGCGCCGTTCGGCGGCCATCGCGGCGCGGGGCATTTCTTTCGGCGCGCGGTCGCCGCCATGGCCGCGGCCGACGATCCCCGCCGATGCGGCCAGCCGTCGGCGGGCAGCGGCGCCGCTGTCCGAGTCGCGCCTGTCGCCCTTTTCTACGCCGAAGACGAAGAGGCGCTGGCGCGGTCGGCGATCGACCTCTCTCTGATGACCCACTGCGACCCGCGAGGCGTGGCCGCCGCGTTGGCGACGGCCCGGGCCGTCGCTTGCCTGGCGCGCCGAGGCGGCGACGAGAAGGACCGCGGCAACGGCTCCTCGCGACGCTCTTCCTCCGAGCTTCTGTCCATCGCCGAGGATCTTCCCGGGTATCTGGCCGAGTGGGAAACGCGGCTTGCCCGGGAATACCGCGAATTCCTCGATCTGCAAGGCGACGCGGACCCGCGGCTGCATCTGTTCTCCGAGACCCTTGCGCCGCTGGCTTTCCTTGTGCGGGAATCCAACGACGAGCTCGCGGCCAAGTCCATCGTCGAACAAGCCAACGCATGCGCTCCCGCGGCGAAAATCACGCAGCCAAACGCCTCCTTCGCTCCCGCTTTGGTCGTCATGGCCCTCTACCGCGCCCTCTCAGCCGCCGATTTCGCCAGCGGCCTTACCGCGACGGTGAACGCCGGCGGAGACGCCGATACGGCGGGCGCCGCGACCGGTGCGCTCCTCGGGGCGCGTTTTGGCGTCGATCTCATCCCCGCCAGATGGATCGAGGGTCTCTTGAACGCCGACCAGATTCGCCTCCGCGCCCGCGCCCTCGCCGAGCGCGGGGTGGACTGGAGCGCTTGGGAAGACTACGTCGAGATGGAAAAGGCCCTCACCGAGCGCGAACTCGCCGCCTTTCGCCGCGCCGAGGCCGAGCATCACAAGGCCATCGAGAGAAGGAAGGAACGCGAAGCCGAGCGCCGCGCCTCACGCGCCAAGGCCGCCGCCAAAGCCGCCCCGCCCGACCTAGGCTTCGCACCCCCGCCCGAAATCTGGCTCGGGGGCCTGAGGCCCCCGTCCGATGACGCCGCGCCTGACCGCATCCGCCCCGCGGACCCCGTCCAAGCCAAGAAGGACAAAGCCCGCCGCGGCCGCAGACGGATCGCCTGGAAAGAGGAACGGCGCAAGGGAAGCAAGTGATTTCGCGGGGGGTGAGGAGGAGGGCCGCGAGATGACAGTCGGCGAGTGTTACGTCGGCACGAGCGGGTGGAGCTATTCGCACTGGGCGAAAGGACGCTTCTATCCGAAAGGCCTGAAACAGGGAGAGTGGCTCAGGTTTTACAGCGAGCGCTTCCCGACCGTCGAAGTGAACTCCTCATTCTACCGCATACCGAAGTTGGAGTTCATATCCCGATGGCGAGAATTGACCGACCCCCGATTCCGGTTCGCAGTCAAACTCTGGCGGCGCATCACCCACGAAAAACGCCTGGCGAAATGCGCTCAGGACCTTGCGGACTTTCTGTCCGCCGTCGCTCCGCTCCAGCCGAAACTCGGACCCCTGCTGGTCCAGCTCCCGCCCTCCCTGAAGTGCGACATCGATCTTCTCGAGTCCTTTCTCTCGGGTCTCGAAAAGGTGGAGCGGACTTCCAAGACAGCGGAGCGTCGCGGACCTCTGAAGGCAACCGTGGAGTTCCGCAACAAGGATTGGTTGAACCGGCAGACTCACGAACTCCTCGATCGGCACAACGCATCGCTCTGTCTGTCCGACTTGCCGAAATGCTCGGTCGCTGAACCCAACCGCGCCGGCTTCGTCTACATCAGACGCCACGGCCCGGGCGGCGATTACCGAGGGCGCTATCCGGCCGAAGCCATCGCTGAGGACGCCGCCCGAATTCGCGGGTGGATCGACGAAGGGCGAGACGTCTACGTTTACTTCAACAACGACATCGACGGCTACGCCGTGGACAACGCGCGGCAGCTGATCGAACGCCTTGAATAACAGAACAACGAGATTCCGAAGTCGGGGGCGTCCGCACCCCACGATCGGCGCTCCCAGGAAATCCCTTGTGCAACGAAAGAGAATGATCTATCTCCTGGCCCGACCGAAAGGGAGATAGCGCCGAGCCTCACGGTTCCCTGCGGGAGTCCCCGGACGGAAAGATTGGGTGTTTCAGGAGGGATGGACATGAGAAGAGGGCTCATCACCGCCATCGTTGCATTCTCTCTGGGAGTTGCGATGGCGGCGCACGCGGCCGACGATGTCCTCATCGCCGACTTCGAGAGCGAGGACTACGACCAGTGGAAAGCCGTCGGCGAGGCGTTTGGGACCGGTCCGGCGCGGGGAACGCTCCCTCGCCAGATGCCGGTCAGCGGCTTCAAGGGCGAACGATTGGTCAATAGCTTCTTCAACGGCGACGACACGACCGGCACGCTGACCTCTCCGGAATTCAAGATCGAGCGCCAGTACATCAACTTCCTCGTGGGCGGCGGCAAGCGCCCGGGAGAGACGTGCATCAACCTGATCGTGGATGGCGCGGTCGTCCGCACCGCGACCGGGCCGAATGATCGACCCGGGGGCAGCGAATACCTGGACTGGAACGCGTGGGACGTGTCGGAGCTTCTCGGCAAGAGCGCAGTCATTCAGATCGTGGATCGGCGCGCCGGAGGCTGGGGCCACATCAACGTCGACCACATCGTGCAAAGCGACCAGAAACGCGAGCGCGCGCCGGCGGACCGCGAGATCGCGATCGAACGACGCTACTTGCATCTGCCGGTGAAGAACGGCGGAGCGAAATGCCGGATGCGCTTCGTCCTGGGAGGGGAGACGGTCCGCGAGTTCGACATCGAACTGGCCGAGGACGCGCCGGATTTCTGGGTCTTCAGCGACGTTTCGGGTTTCAAAGGGAAGAAAATCAAGATCGAAGTCGACCGGCTGTTTCCGGACTCGAAGGGGCTCGCGTCCATCGTTCAGGCTGATGCGGTCCCGGGCGCGGATCAACTCTACCAAGAGAAACACCGGCAGCAGTTCCATTTCTCCTCGCGCCGCGGCTGGAACAACGACGCCAACGGCCTCGTGTTCTACAAGGGGGAGTGCCACCTGTTCTACCAGCACAACCCCTACGGTTGGCAGTGGGGCAATATGCACTGGGGTCACGCGGTGAGCCGGGACTTGGCGCACTGGGAGGAGCTGCCGGTCGCCATCTACCCGCACCAGTTCGGCGACTGGGTGTTCTCGGGCAGCGCGGCCGTTGACTGGAACAACACGGCCGGATTCAAGACGGGCGACAATGACGTGATCGTTGCGGCCTACACCAGCACGGGGCGGGGCGAATCGATCGCCTACAGCAACGACCGGGGCCGGACCTTCACGGACTATGAAGGCAACCCCGTGGTGAAGCACCGGGGCCGGGACCCGAAGATCATCTGGTACGCGCCGGGCAAGCATTGGGTCATGGCTGTCTACGATGAACGGGACGACTCGCGCGGCATCGCTTTCTACACGTCGCCCGACCTGAAGAACTGGGAGTATCAAAGTCGGACCGACGGCTACCACGAATGCCCGGAGATCTTCGAGATTCCCGTTGACGGGGACGCGACGAATCGCAAGTGGGTGGTCTACGGCGGGGACGGCCACTATTCCATCGGGACGTTCGACGGGAAAGTCTTCACGAAAGAGTCGGGTAAACACCCGAACAACTACGGCAATTGCTTCTACGCCTCCCAGACCTTCAACGACGTCCCGCATGAAGACGGTCGCCGGATTCAGATCGCGTGGGGAAGGATCTCGACGCCGGGCATGCCGTTCAACCAGTGTATGCTGTTCCCCTGCGAGCTGACGCTGCGGACGACGGACGAAGGGACCCGCATGTTTGCCGAGCCGGTGAAGGAGATCGAGAAGATCCACGACAAGAAGCATCGGTGGACCGATCTGGTGCTGAAGCCCAACACGAATCTACTGTCGGAGATCGAAGGAGATCTGTTCCACATCGTTGCGACGTTCGAAGTC
>DATKZW010000430.1:0-3371 GCA_035527775.1 Sumerlaeia bacterium
TTCTTGCCGGCCCGGGCGGCGCGCGCCAAGGAAGACGGCCCGAGCCCCGTCGCCGCGATCACGGAGATCAAGGACGCCGGCGAGGGGAAGATTCAGTGGCGCGACGCGGCGACGGGGCAGTGGAAAGACGCCGGCATCCTCCAGAATCTCTACAACGGGAACCAGCTGGCGCTGACCGGGAAGGCGGAGGCGAGCCTCTTCTTCTTCGACGTGAAAAACGTGGCGAAGCTGACGGCCGAGACGGCGACGACTAAGAAACCGTTCGTCGTGACGGGGAAGAAGGCGAAAGATCGCCAGACCGAGAAAGTGATCAAAGGCCTGCAAGCCGTTTCGGACGGTCTCCTCGGCCGGGAAGACCCGTCGGAGATGGTGACGCTTAGCGCGCGGGATCCGCTCTCGCTCTTTCACCCCTATCTGCTCGTGGCGCCGCGCTTCACGCGCGCCGCCGAAGCCCGGCCCGAGTTCGAGTGGATCTCGGACGTCCCAGCGCCCGTCACTTTAACGGTCGAGAAGAGCAGACAGGAGCTCTGGCGCGCGACGTCCGCAGAAAAGAACCCGCGACTCGCCTATCCCGATTCCGCGGCGACTCTCCAGGCGGGCGAAACCTACACGGTCCGTCTGGAAGCGGAGGGCAACGAACCCGAGGTGACGCAGTTCATTTACTCCCCCTTGAAGGAACGCGAAGCTCAGGCGGCGGAGGAATGGGAGAAGTCCCTTCCGCCCGGAAACGAACCGACGGGGGCGGTGGTGCGGGCGCTCGCCGCCATGGAGGGACGCTATTACGACAAAGCGCGCCGCATTCTCGAGGGAGCCCGCAGAGGCCATCCGAAAGACCGGACCCTTGCGACGCTTCTGGTCAAGATCTACGTCGAGCAGCGCAACGGATACATGGCCTACCGCACGCAGCGGGAATTGGAGGAACTCACTCAGGCGAAGCCGTGAACCGAACCCAATCGCGACGCGCCGCTTCGTTCAACCGTCGCAGGTACTCCTCATGCGGAATGAGGAGGAGGCCGAACTGCGCCAGGTGCGGCGTGGGGAACTGGGCGTCCAGCAGCACGAACCCCTGTCGCCTCAGATGCTCGACGAGATAAACGAGACACGCCTTCGAAGCGTCGCGCTCGGCGTGAAACATCGACTCGCCCATGAAGGCCGCCCCGATGGCGACCCCGTAAAGCCCTCCCGCCAATCGGTCTCCCACCCAGGCCTCGACGCTGTGCGCCTTGCCGATCTCGTGCATGCGGCAGTAGGCGTCGATGATGGCCGGCGTGATCCAGACCGCCTCCGGTTCGTGGACGCGCGCGCACTGGTCAATCACGTCGCGGAACGCCCGGTCAACGGTGAAGCGGAATTTGCCCGAGCGCATCAGCTTGGCCAGCCGCCTCGGCACGTGGAAGTTGTCGAGATCGAAAATGGTTCGAGGCTCCGGCTGGTACCAGTTTACGGCGCCCGTTTCCGGGTCTCCCATCGGGAAGACTCCCTGGCGATACGCCGACTCAAGCAACTGGGGCGTGACCTCCAGGGGAGGCGCGGGGTCTGCGTCGGCTGGTTCCGTCACGAATCGGCCTCCGATCTTGCCGTCATCGGCACATTCCTACGCCTTCCCGCCAAATGACGCAAACCTGTTTTTCGCCGATCCCGCCTTGATCGGGAGCCGGTTCTTCCTCTTGCGCACGCCGGCGCGGGTTTTTCGGCGCCCTTCTCCTTGCAAACGTCGAGAAAAGGATCTACAAGGTCTGGTGGCCGTTGGATCGCGCCCCGTCCCTTCTCATTCCGGCGTCGAGCCGAACGGGGAATGAGAACGAAAAGGGAGGCCGGATCAAGGGCCGCGTGCATCGGCGGAAAGGATTGCCAAGCCATGAAGCTGCGAATGACTCATGGTAAGGCCGGCGGCTTCACGCTGATCGAACTGCTCATCGTCGTGGCCATCATTGCGATCCTGGCCGCCATCGCCGTCCCCAATTTCCTCGAAGCGCAGACCCGCTCGAAGGTCTCGCGCGCCAAGACCGACGTTCGCACCATCGCCACGGGGATGGAGGCCTATTTCGTCGATCACAACGCCTATCCGCCGCGACCGGACGGATGGATCTATCCGCTCCGATTCATCCCGTTGACGACGCCGGTCGCCTATCTCACGAGCATCCCCGAGGACCCTTTCAAACTGACGGCCGGCGCCTTCAACACGGGCGGCGACGGCGCCAGCACCGACGCCTCTTACGACTATTTCGCCCGGTCATGGACGGACAACGTCGACTGGCTTCACCTTGTTTTCCTTGGCTTTGAGGACCGGGCGAAGTATCTTCTCGCCTCGATCGGTCCCGACCTGCGGTGGTGGGGGGTGAACAATGTCTTCGGCGTCGTCTACAACCCCACCAACGGAACGCGGAGCGAGGGCGAGATCGTCTATGTGGGGCCCGGTTTCGGTTTCCCCGGGCAGGAATGACACAACTCGAAAGGAGACGGACGATGGCGATGAAGAGGAAGAGCACAATGGCGGAGGAGAAGGATCGCGCGCGGCGGATGAAATGGTGGCACGAGGCAAGGTTCGGGATGTTCGTCCACTGGGGGTTGTACAGCCAACTGGGCCGCCACGAGTGGGTGATGAACCGTGAGCGCATCCCGGTCAAGGAGTACGAGAAACTCGCCCGCACGTGGGAGGTGAAGCCGCGCCCCATGCGCGAGTGGGCGGCGCTTGCGAAAAAGGCCGGCATGAACTACATGGTCATGACGACCAAGCACCATGAAGGCTTCTGTCTCTGGGACACGAAGCAGACGGACTACAACGCCGCTCGGCGCGGCCCCAAGCGCGACCTCGTGCGCGAGTACGTCGAGGCGTGCCGCGAGTACGGCCTTCGCATCGGCTTCTACTACTCGCTCATGGACTGGCATCATCCCGACGGCGCGCACTGCGCCAAGGACGAGAAGGCGCGCCGGCGCTTCGTCGACTTCACCCACGGCTGCGTGCGCGAACTGGCGAGCAACTACGGCAAGATCGACGTCATGTGGTACGACGTCTCCTGGCCTCTCGATTCGCCCGCGAAATGGGAAAGCCAAAAGATGAACGCCATGGTGCGCGAACTCCAGCCGCACATCATCATCAACAACCGCTCGCAACTGCCCGAGGACTTCGGAACGCCCGAGGAGCACATCCGCGCCGAGGAAGGCGAGCGCGCCTGGGAAGCGTGCATGACGTTCAACGGCTCGTGGGGCTACATGACCTACGCGCCGCCCGAGGAATGGCGCTCCTCGCGCGAGGTGCTCGGCATGTTGCGGCAAGTCACGGCGGGCGGCGGCAACCTGCTTCTCAACATTGGTCCCGCGCCGGACGGATCGGTCCCGCCCGAGGCCTACGACCGGCTGCTCCCGGTGGG
>DATKZW010000431.1:0-2625 GCA_035527775.1 Sumerlaeia bacterium
AGCGAATCGACACGGAACGGGGGAACGGCGACGGCGTCGTGGAGGCCTCCGAATGGGACGAGGCGTTCGGCGGCCGCGTCAACAAGGGGGGGCTCGTGGCCATCGACCTGGATGACGCCGGGGATGAAGTGAAGGCACAAGTGCGATGGACCTATCTCAAGACGGCTCCCTACGTGTCTTCGCCTCTCGTCTACGAAGGCGTCCTGTATTTCGTGCAAGACGGGGGGATTGTGACGACCGTCGACGCGGAGAACGGTGAAGTTCTGAAGCGGGGTCGCCTGAAACAGGGAGGCCGGAAGTTCTACGCCTCACCCGTCGCCGCCGACGGCAAGGTCTTCCTCGTGGATACGGCCGGCCAGATGACCGTGCTGCGAGCCGGCCGAGAGTGGGAGCAAGTGTCCACGAGTGCGCTGGGCGAACCGTGCCATGCGACTCCCGCCATCTCCGCCGCCCGTCTCTACGTACGAACGTCGCACACGATCTATTGCTTTGGCGAGAAGGGGTAGACCCGAGGACTCAGACGTTGTCTGCGGCTTCTCTTCCCACCTGAGGGGCGTGCAACAAGGGTCGGCTGGCCCCCACCGCAAGGACGTCTCCCCTGCGAGATCCCGACGTCGGGGCTCCGTCGCGAACACGCCGTGCGTCTGCATCGCCATGCACCCCGGGGCAGCGGGAGCACATCGCATTGCGCCGATCCGAGGCGCCCGGATGGGAGTGTCGAACAGAGATCGTCGCCCCCCGTCGCCGGCGGCCCTCAACCGGGGGAACCGCTGCTTCGCGCGAATCACGGCAGCATGCCGGACGGGACGTCTGCCCGTCCCATCCTGCCGACGCAACGCCCGGTACGGTCGCGAATCGGCACGGCGCTCGTGTCGATCGTGCAGGCATGGCGTCGGCCGCTACCGTCGGCTGCCGCGTCTCCCGTGGCCGCCGCGTTGTCTTCCTCCGTCTTCGCGCGGGCGCGCTTCGTTCACGGTGATCGCTCGGTCCGCGATTCGGTGGAGATTCAGCTCTTTGATCGCCTCCCTGCCTTCTGCGGCGTTGGGCATTTCCACAAAGCAGAAGCCGCGTGGTCGGCCGGTCTCGCGATCGCAAATGAGGTTGACTGCGCTCACCTCGCCGTAGGCGCTGAACGCCTCGCGCAACTCCTCCTCGGTCGCCTCGTAGGACAAGTTTCCAACGTAAATGTTCATCGAACGCGGACTCCTATTCTGCACGGTGGAAAGGCATTCCGGATCTCGATTCGCCATACCGAAGACGTGCCGGCCGCGGCGGGCGAACGCAAGACCCCAATCCGGCTTCGCAGTTCTCGTTTCCGCAGCTCTCGACGCCGGAGCCCCGTGCGAGAGTGCGAAACCCTCTCATCGTCGTTCTGCGCGATCGCTTTCTTCCAGTGCGGCCAACTCGTCGCTGGCGACGATCCAGCCGCGACATGAAGGCGATCCACAACGACACGGTATTGCGGCCGTAGCGGGCCACGCGTAGTCGATCGTCAGCTCCTCTCCCGGTCGAATCAACTGCAGGGCATACAAGAACACCCTGCGCTTCGAGCATCGATCCGCCGGCGCTCGCACGTCATGCCACTGGAATCTACAGTTCGGCTCGCAACTATGGTTGAGATACCGAAAAGGGGGATCCGGCTCGAGGCACCGTCCGCCCCCGATGTCCATACAGTACTCGGAGCCGTAGCGCTCGTCCTGGACCACGACGCCTCGGATCTCGCCGATGATCTGATCGAATTGATACCATCGTTGGGCAAACACTCCCTGCCCGACGCGCGTTCGACCGGTCCGAACTCGATCTCTCTTTCGAGGCTTTTCTCTCGGTCTTTTCCGCGTTTCGTCCACGCTGTGTGCGGTCCTTCCTCAGACGTCTTCGCGCCGTGCCGGACGACTGTGGGAGGAGACGACGGCCCCCCCCATCTCACTCCCGCCCGTCCATGGGTGAAGTGGGGCCGGGTGTAGGTACGAGACGGCGTCAAACGCGTGCCGCATCGTGTGGTTGCTTCACGCCGCTAAGCAGGTACTCGATGACGTCCAGCGCGCTGTACGATCGATCGCCTGCCTTGAGAAACCGCGCGACGTCTGCGACGTCATCGCCCGACGTGATCAGAGGCATCTCTCGCTCGCCGCCGCGTAGGAGCTGCTGTCCCAGGCCGATGTTTGCCATCAGCGCGTTGCAGATGCACTTGCGGCGGCAAGTATCATTCTCATCGCCCCCCTTGCGCACGTAGTCTGCCACCGGCTCGGCCGGGCAGCGCCAACCTATCGCCCCGTTTGCTTTCTTGAACGCGTGGCGGAGATAGGCCAGATCGCAGACGCGGCTTCTCTGCTCGTAGACCGAATCCTCGGAAAGCGTGCCTTCCAACTGCACGACCTTGAAGGGAAAACCCGTGGGTGAGGCGACGGCATCGGTGAACACTTCCGCCCTCCCTGCACGACTCGCGGCCAGCACCCGTTGTTTCAGATCGACCTCCAGGTCGGACTCTTCGCAATACGCGAATGCCGTTCCCACCTGGACGCCCGCGGCACCCGCACCGATCGCTTCGACGACCCGTTTGGGCTCCCCGTAGGACCCGGCGAGCCAGAACGGGAGCCCCAATGCCCGGATCGCTGCAAGATCGGG
>DATKZW010000432.1:0-11264 GCA_035527775.1 Sumerlaeia bacterium
CGAGCTCTATGTCGATCCCAGGCGCGTCTACGGCGACTACCGAACCATGATCGACCGCGAGCTCCATCTGCCCGAGGGCGAGCGCATCGACTTCGTCTCCATCACCGCTCCGAACAACTGGCATTTCCCCATCGCGCGCGATTTCCTCGAAGCCGGCTTCAACGTGGTGTGCGAGAAGCCGATGACGTTTGACTCGAAAGAGGCGCGGGAACTGGTGAAACTCGTCAGAAAGTCGCGCAGACTCTTCGCTCTCATGCACAACTACACGGGCTACCCCATGGTCAAGCTCGCCCGCGACATGGTGCGCGGCGGCGACCTCGGCAAGGTCCGCAAGATCGTCGTGCAGTATCCCCAAGGATGGCTCGCGAGGGAAGTCCACAACCAGCAGGCCGACTGGCGCACCGACCCGAAGCAGAGCGGCGCGGCCGGCTGCATCGGCGACATCGGCACGCACGCCGAGAACCTGGCCGAGTATATCACGGGTCTGAAGATCGTCGAGCTCTGCGCGGATCTCAACACCTTCGTCCCGCGCCGCAAGCTCGATGACGACGGCAACGTCCTCCTGCACTTCCAGAAGGGCGCCGCGGGCGTTCTGCACGCCAGTCAGATTTCGATCGGCGAAGAGAACGGCCTGGCGATCTGGATCTACGGCGAGGACGGCGGCGTCGAGTGGCATCAGGAGCATCCGAATTACCTCTACGTCAAGACGCCCAACGGCCCCCTTCAGGTCTGGCGCCGGGGGAATCCGTATATCGCCGAGAAGAGCCCGGCGGCGGCCCGCGCCACGCGTCTTCCCTTCGGCCACCCCGAAGCCTTCATCGAGGCCTTCGCCAATATCTACTGCAACGTGGCCGACACGCTTCGCGCCCGGCTCGAACGAGCCAAGCCGGACCCGCTCGCTCTCGATTTCCCGACGGTCGACGACGGCCTGCGCGGCATGCTCTTCATCGAAACCGTCGTCAGGAGCGGCAAGTCGAAGCAGAAGTGGACGAGGATGCTGAAGTAGGCGCGCTCGTTCTCGGCGCGCGTTGTCTTCGCGCTCTTGGCTTTGCACAATCGCGCGTGGCAGACGTCAAACGCTGAACATGATCTCGATCACGTCGCCGTCCTGAACGATGTAGTCCTTGCCTTCCAGGCGCAGCGCGGCGTGTTTCTTCGCCTCGGCGATCGAACCGGCGCGCAGCAGATCATCCCAACGCGCCACTTGGGCGCGAATGAAGCCCCGCTCCATGTCCGAGTGGATCGAACCCGCGGCTTGCAGGGCGCTCGATCCTCGGGGGATGGTCCAGGCGCGGGTTTCCCTGGCATTGCCGGTGAAGAAAGAAACGAGATCCAAGGCGTCATAGGACGCGCGAATCATACGGCTTGCGCCCGCATCCCCGATCCCGTACTCTTTGAGGAACTCGGCGCGCTCCTCCGGCTCGAGCTGGGCGATCTCCATCTCGGTTTGCCCGCACAAGGCCAGACGGCGGGCGATGACGGCGCTCTTGTCGCCGGGATCGGAAGGCGAACCGGCGCCGGCTTGCGCCGCCGAAGCCCCGCTCCCGGTCTCAGATGGATCGCCCGTATTGAAAACGGCCACGAGCGGCTTGGTCGTCAGAAACTGAAAGGATCGAAGCGCCCGGCCTTCGTCCGTCGTGAATTCAAGCGTTCGGGCGGGGCGACCCGCTTCCAACGCTTCCTTCAAACGTTCCAGAAGCGCCCCCTCTTCCTGGAACGCCTTGCGTTGCTCTGCGCCTACTCGCTGCGCTTGGCTCTCGATCCGCTCCAGGCGGTTGTCCACTTTCTGAAGGTCGCTGAGGATCAGTTCGAGAGAGATCGCCTCGAGGTCCCCTTCCGGATCGGGCGCGATCCCGCTGCCGTCGTCGAAACCGCGCACCACGGCGGCCAAAGCGTCGGCGTCGGCGATGGCGTGCAGCATGTCGTCGCCCAACGCGGCGCCGCGCCCCGCCTCGTCGCGACGCATGCCGACCGGGTCGACGTAGTCGATGGTTGCACGGACCATTTTCTTCGAGTGGAAAAACGCGCAGAGCGGCTCCAGGCGCTCGTCGGGCGCTTGGACCGTGGCGCGGTGCGTTTGCGCTTTGCCCAACGAGTAGGCCGAGACCTCGGCGTGCGCGCCCGTGAGAGCGTTGAAGACCGTCGTCTTCCCCGACTTGCTGAAACCGATCAAGGCGATCTGCATGCGACCTCAGCCCCCTTTCCTGGAAACGTCCCGATCTCTGTTCTCGCAAAGAACCCCGATCGGCGTCAACGGGGGATTCCCGTGTCGTCCCAGGAGAAGCGGCTGCGAGTCGGCGGGTGAAGGGCAATACACACAGGGATGCCGGCGAACTCGCAGCCCCAAGGGCATCCCACAGAACAGGTTCTCTCCAGATCACGCGGTCGCTCCGGCGTGTCAAGACACTTTCCCAAACCGGCGCTCGCGACGCTGGTAGTCGACAAGGGCTTCGAGCAAATGGACGCGGCGAAAATCAGGCCACAGAACCTCCGTGACGTAGATCTCGGTGTAAGCCATTTGCCAGAGGAGAAAATTGCTGATCCGCCATTCGCCGCTCGTGCGGATGAGAAGATCCGGGTCCCCCAGTTCGGGCGCATAGAGCCGCTCGGCGATCATCTCCGGCGTGATCCGATCGGGCTCCAATCTGCCTTCGGCCGCCTCGCGAGCCAACGCTCGGGCGGCATGGGCGATCTCCTCGCGGCCGCTGTAGGAGAGGGCCAGATTCAGAGTCAAGCCGGTGTTGTCGCGGGTCAGGTTGCACGTCTGGCGAAGAGTGTTCCGCGCCGCCGGCGGCAAGTCATCGAGTCGTCCGCTCGCGATGAGACGGATGTTGTTCTTCTTCAACGCGGGACGCTCTTGGACCAGAAAGCGCCGCAAAAGACGCATCAGAGTGGAGATCTCGGATTGGGGCCGCTGCCAGTTCTCGAGAGAGAAGGCGTACAGGGTGAGCGCCTGGATGGAAAGGCGCGCGCAGCTTTCGACCGTCTCGCGTACGGCCTTTGCCCCCGCTTCGTGGCCCCGGATGCGATCGGACCATCCTCTTTGCTTCGCCCACCGGCCGTTGCCGTCCATAATGATGGCCACGTGGCGGGGCAGGCGCGCGGGATCGAGCTGCTGTTCCAACTCGCGCACCCGCGCCCGCTCGCGACGCGAGCCGGACGACGGCGAGGGCTCCGTCTGGACACGCCCGGAGGCGAGAAGAGGGCGGGGTCGCGGGCCTGCGGACATAGTCTCAACCTCTGACGCCCCGCCGGAGGGGGCGCAAGAGTCTTAGAGCGTGTGCGAAAAGGCTCTGGAGAACTGTGGGGGAAAAGTGGCATGGGCGTTCCGCCCATGTTTTTTTAGGAATCCACGGGCAGGACGCCCGTGCCACTTCACCAACTTGTCTCATTTTCGCGCACCCTCTTAGACCTCCATGATCTCGGCTTCCTTTTTCTTGAGATGCTCGTCGACTTTGCTGATGAAGTCCTTCGTCACCTTCTCTTCTTCGTCGATCAGCTTGTGGTAATCGTCGTCCGATATTTCATGCTCGTGGTTCATGCGCCTCAGCTCGTCGTTGAAGTGGTGACGCACCTGCCGGATCCCGATGCGATGATCCTCGGCGTACTTGCGGGCCAGCTTCACCAGTCCCTTGCGTCGTTCCTCGGTCAACTGCGGGATATGCAGGCGAATCGTCTTGCCGTCGTTGGCGGGGGTGATTCCGAGGTCAGAGGCGAGCAGCGCCTTCTGGATCGCGCCGATCTGACTCGGATCGAAAGGCTGGATGGCGATGGTTCGGGCGTCCGGCGTACTGAGCGAGGCGAGTTGGATGAGCGGCATCTGGGCGCCGTAAGCCTCGACTTGCAGGTGATCGACCAGACTCAACGACGCCCGACCCGTGCGCAGGGTGTCGAAAGCGTGCTGCAGATCCACGAGGACCTTTTCTTTTTTCGCGTGATGCTCCTTTTTGAGATCCTCAAGCATGACGGGCTCCTTCCACCAAAGTTCCGATTTTCTCCCCGCAGACGGCCCGGCGGATGTTCCCGGGCCGGAAAAGATTGAAGACGATAATGGGAATGCCGTTGTCGCGGCACAGCGACAGGGCGCTCGTGTCCATAATGCGAAGATCCAGCGAAATCGCCTCCTGATAGGAGATGCGCTCCAACAGCCTGGCCGACGAATCCTTCGCCGGATCGGCGGTGTAGACGCCGTCGACTTTCGTCGCCTTGAGGAGGATGTCGGCGCCCAGCTCGTTGGCGCGCAGCGCCGAGGCCGAGTCCGTCGAGAAATAGGGACTCCCCGTCCCGCCGGCGAGGATCACGATCCGGCCTTTCTCCATGTGGCGGATGGCCCGGCGGCGGATGTAGGGCTCGCAGACCTGGCTCATCTGGATCGCGGAAAGGACCCGGGTCGCCGTCCCCGCCCGCTCCAAGGCGTCCTGGAGCATCAGCGAGTTGATGACCGTGCCCAGCATGCCGATGGAGTCGGCCACCGACCGATTCATGTGGGCCGCCGCCTCGCTCGCGCCCCGGAAGATGTTGCCTCCCCCGGTCACGATGCCGATCTCCACGCCCAGGGCGTGCACGTCGCGGACTTGGTCGGCTAGGTTGATGATGAAAACCGGATCGATGCCGTACTCGCGGTCGCCCTTGAGCGCCTCGCCGCTGATCTTGAGGAGAACTCGCTGGTACTTCGCCGTCGGGGCCATCCGTGTCTCCTAGGTAATGGGGTCTCCCGGCAAGCGATTTCCCAAACCGCGCCCGCCGGATGCGCGCGTCACTATTGCGAGGGATCATAGCAACTCGCTCTGCGGGCGTAAATGATAAATCGTGGTCCGAGGTCCCCTGTTTCCCGGGGCCCGCCCAGGATCGGGCCAATGGCGCGAAGAGCCGGTGCAACGGCCTCCGCGCGAGCGTCGTCGGCGGTTTCCTTCTTGCAATAGACCGCGGCGTTCGTCACACTCAATAGGCGTTGCCCGGACGCGGCCCGAAAGGCCCAGGGCCGGACAAGACTCTCTGAGCGCCTTCCGCCGCGCCCTTCGCAACCGCGAGGGCGAGACGATGCTCTCACAAGGAAACCCTCATGGCACGCGCATTCACGCTGATCGAGCTTCTCATCGTCGTCGCCATTATTGCGATCCTGGCGGCCATCGCCGTTCCGAATTTCCTCGAAGCGCAGGTCCGCTCCAAAGTCGCGAGCGCCTACAACGACCTGCGTCAGTACAAGACGGCACTCGAGGCCTACCGCGTGGACAACAGTGCCTACCCGCCCGACGCGGGCGGCTACAACGAGAACGTGGACTGGGCGATGCTCACCACGCCGGTCGCCTATCTCACGTCGGTCCTGTACTCCCCTTTCGATGCGCGGAACTACCAGCATTTCAGCCGCGGCATCAGATCCCCGTATTTCTACGGTGTCGTGGGGGAGGGCAGCCCGGTTCGCGCCGCCGGAATCTTTTACGTCATCGGGTGCTCGGGCCCGGACCTGGACGACGACTGGAGTCAGCTCTGGCCCGACTGGATCGCGCTCGACAACGGGACGGGAAGCCTCGAGGCGCTCTACGACCCGACTAACGGCGTTCGCTCGAGCGGCGACCTGATCGCGACGAACAAGAGAATCTACAACATCCGATGACCGTCCCCTTCGGCTCCCAGCCAATGGCGCATCTCGGATCGTAGAAAAGGAAGCGCCCGAGCCGACGGGGAGCCCGGCCGCGACGCCCGAAAGAAGTGGCGCGGGATCGCCGGTTTGTGCGAAGACGAGGCGTGCGCGACAGATTGTCCTCGCGCGGCCCGTTTGGGAACGGAAGGAGAAGGCGACATGATCATCGGATGTTTTGCGCTAGTCGAGCCCTTCGTGGGAATGGAACGCCAGTTTCAGGCGATCGCCGAGATGGGAATCCGGCACGCCGACCTCACGGACAATCACGACGGCGCGGCGCTGGGGGTGGAGTACGGATTCGCCGCGTCCGTGAGCCTCGACAGTCACCCGGCGAAGATTCGAGCAATGGCCGAGGCGGCGGGGCTGACCCTGACGAGCTTCTGCGCCCACGCCAATCTGCTCGATCCCCCGGCGCCGGACGTCTACGGCACGTTCCAGATCATCAAGGCCGTCCGCCTGGCCCACCACCTGGGCCTCCGGCACGTCATTGCCACCGAAGGCGATCCGAAGACGGATTTCGGCCACGCCCTGTCCGCCGAGGAACAACTCTTCGCCATCCGCGAAAAGCTCTACACTCCGATCCAATGGGCCGAGGAACTCGGCGTCGAACTCCTCCTGGAAACGCACGGACCGGTGACCGACTCGGTCGACGCGATGGAAGCCCTCCTCGACGCGCTCGGCCATGAGGAAACCGTCGGCGTCTGCCTCGACACCGGCAACAGCTGGCTCGGCGGCGCGGAGCCGACCGATTACATCGAGCGCTTCGGCGGGCGAATCAAGCACGTCCACTGGAAGGACATGGGACGCGAGTGGGAAGAGAAGCGCGGCGCGCTCTTCGGGTGCGGCATGGCGACCATCGCCTTGGGCGACGGCGTCATTGACTTGCCGGCCATAGTCCGCGCGCTCGAGGACGCCGGATTCGACGGGGCGACCACGCTGGAGGTCGCCGGGCCGGACAACGTGAAGAAGTCCGTGGAAAGGTTGAAGGAATGGAGCGGATCATGACGAAGCGCGGCATATCGAGACGCGGTTTCCTTAAAGGCGCGGCCGCCGGGGCGGCCGCAAGCGTCGTGGCCGCGCCGACCGTCATCACCTCCGCGGCCCTCGGTCGCGGCGGGGTCCCGCCCGCCAGCGAACGCGTCACGTTGGCCCACGTCGGCGTGGGAGGGCAAGGAAGCGGCCTGCTGAATGGCTTTCTGCATCTCGAACACGCCCAAAGCGTCGCCACGTGCGATCCTTTCAAGGACCGTCGCGAAGAACGCGCCCGGCAAGTCGATGACTTCTATGCGCGAAGAAACGGCGAGGGCGCCTACAAAGGCTGCGCCGCGTACAGCGATTTCCGAGAGGTCATGGCTCGCGACGACGTGGACGCCGTCATCGTCGCCACTCCCGACCACTGGCACGTGCCTATCGCTCTGGCGGCGGCCTGCGCCGGCAAGGACATGTACGTCGAGAAACCCCTCGGCCTGAGCATCGAGCAGAACAAGGCGCTTCGGGAGGCCGTCCATCGCTACGGCGTCGTCTTCCAGTACGGCACACAGCAGCGCTGCTTCTCGACCCACTGCGCCTTCGCTTGCGAGCTGGTTCTCAACGGCCGCATCGGCGAGATCCAGGCAGTGCGCGTCATCGCCCCCAACGGCGTGACGGGCGGCTCGACGACGCCCGAGCCCGCGCCGCAGGGATTCGACTACGACCTCTGGCTGGGCCCCGCCCCCGTCGTCCCCTATACGCGCGACCGCTGCATCGGCACGGGCCGTTGGTTCGTCTACGATTACGCCATCGGTTTTATCGCCGGCTGGGGCGCCCACCCCCTGGACATCGCCCATTGGGGCTATCCGCACACTCCCGTCGAGTACGAAGGCACAGGACGGATTCCCACCGAAGGTCTCTTCGACACCGTCGTGGACTGGGACGTCTGGGGCAGGTACGCCGGCGGCGTGGAGTTCACTCTCAAAACCGGGGGCGACCTCACGACCTTTGTCGGGACGGAGGGATGGGTCGCCGCCTCCCGCGGCGGCATCGACGCCAATCCCAAGTCCCTGCTCAAGTCCGTTATCGGGCCAGGCGAGATCCATCTCCTCCAGGATAACAACCACTACCGGAACTTTATCGACAGCGTCCTGGCCCGGACCGATCCGGCCAGCCCCATCGACTCGGCCGTCCAGTCGGACTTCATGAGCCACCTCGGCGACATCGCCATCCGCACGGGGCGCAAGATCCGGTGGGACCCCGAGAAGGAAGAGATCGTCGGCGACGCGGGGGCCTCGCGCATGACGACGCGGCCCATGCGCAGCCCGTGGCGGCTCTAGCGCGGTCGCGAGAACGGCCGCCTCGCGGCGGGGCGTCCGCCTGAAGGCGTCTTTGCGGCCCTGGCGCCTTCCCCCAGGGAGACGGAAATCCGAATCCCTTCCGCGCTCTGGCCGTCCTTGTGTCGGCGCGACGGGAACCGAGGGAGACCGGACCCCATCCAAAGAGGCCGCTCTCGGCGCGACGGCCCTTCGCAAGGAAAGAGCGAGCGATGCCCAACAATGCCATACGAAAGGCGAGCCTGGCCGATGTGCCGACGATCCACCGACTGATCGCCGAGGCGGCGAAGACGACGCCCGTCATCCCCCGCAGCCAGGCGGAGATCTACGAGACTCTGCGCGATCTCTTCGTGTATGACGAGGGGGACGGCGTGCGGGGGTGCTGCGCTCTGCACATCACTTGGAAGGACCTGGCCGAGGTCAAGTCGCTCGCTGTCGATCCGGCGTTCCACGGGCGCGGCATCGGAAGCGCCCTCGCTCGGGCCTGCCTGGAAGAGGCCCGCTCCTTCGGCCTTCCCAGGGTCTTCGCCCTGACGGCCATTCCGGAATTCTTCACGCGGCTTGGCTTCGATCGAATCGAGAAGAGCGAACTGCCCCACAAGATCTGGGGCGAATGCGTGCGGTGTCCCAAATTCCCCGACTGCGACGAGGAGGCCGTCCTCATCCAACTGGGCGAGCCGACCGCCGCGGAAAGCGCGGGAAGCCCGGAGTCAGCGGCGGACTGAGCGCCTCGCCCGGCGCCGCCTGAAAACCCCCAACAGAAGAACCGAGGACAGACTGTGGCACGGCCATCTTGGCCGTGGACCACGGGCTGGAAGCCCGCGCCACTTCCGTTTCATTGGGGAGTCTCAGACTTCTTGCGGACCACTTCCAGGGGCGTCTGCGTTCCGTCCGGGTCCAGCCAGAAAAAGGGGATCTCGGACGGATTCACTTTCTTTGTCCGCCGCAGCCGGATCAGGAACGGTCCCGTATGCTCCTCGGGGGTCAGGCGGCCCGTGATCAGCGCTCTCCCTCCCTCGACCCGACACCTCGGCACGATCCACATGGGGACTTGTGCCGCGCGCGGGGGCAGCGTAACAAGGAATGCGTCGTCCCCAAACGCTTCCAAGGCCGGCGGACTCTCCAAGCTCTTCAGGAAGACATCCGGCTGGTCGTAAGACCAGGTTCGGAGTCGAGCGCATCCCGCCGGCGCGGCGCAGAGGGCTGTTCCCGCGAGAAGCGCCAGCAAGGTTCGTTCCCAGTGTCGCACGACGCCATCCTCCTTCTTCTCCGGTAGTTTCCCGCTTGTCGCTTCGTCTCGTTTCGCAGGCCGTCTCTCGACACCCATGCCCGCGTGGCGGGGGATGCCCCATCTTGCGCTTCGCGAGAGTGCGCGCCACCTCGTAGGGTGGGACGCCGCCCCGCCGCGCATCGTCCCGACACTCCTTGCGAGAGACGCTCTACGCGCCATCAAGCCTCCCGGATTCCGCCTCGAGGATGGCCCGCGCCATTCTCTCGTCCACCCGCAGCCGCTCCTGCAAAGCGCGTGAGCTGGGAAACCTGCGCTCCTCGCGGAGCCGGTCGACAAAATGAACCTGCAACGTCTCGCCGTAGAGGTCGCCGCCTTCGTAATCAAACAAGTAGACCTCGGGGCGGTACTCCGCTCCCGCGAAGGTGGGGCTGCTGCCGATGTTCATCATGCCCCGGTAGCGCCGTTGCGCGGTCGCGGCGAACACGGCGTAAACGCCGGAGGCGGGAACGGCAGAGTCCGGATCGAACCGAAGATTTGCCGTGGGGAAACCGAGCTCGGCGCCTCGGCCGCAGCCGCGAATCACCTTTCCCGACAGATCGTAAGGGCGGCCCAACATGTCGCTGACCTGGCGCATTCGCCCCTCGGCGATGAGTTCGCGAATGCGCGTGCTGCTGATCGGCCATTCGTCGTGATAGACGGCCGGGAGGATCTCGACCTCGAAGCCGTAGCGGCGCCCCATCTCGGCCAGGAGGCGAGCGTCGCCTTCTCCGTTTCGGCCGAAACGGCAGTCGAACCCGACGACCACATGGTCGGCCGCCAAGCGGTTGACGAGGATGTTCTCGGCGAACTCCTCGGGACCAATGGCAGCGAAGTCGCTCGTGAACTCGGGCGCGAGCAACACGTCCACCCCCATCTTCTCGAGAAGATCGCGTTTGCGGAGCGGAGAGATCAGGCGCTTGGGCAGATAGGGGGGCGCAAGAACCGACAGGGGGTGGTTCGAAAACGTCAGGACCATGGCGACCCCGCCGGAGGAGACGCGGGCGCCGGGGGAGACGCGGGCGCCGGAGGGGGCGTGCGCGAGATCAACCACTCTCCGAACCAAGCGGCAGTGCGCTTCGTGCAGACCATCGAAAACGCCCGAGGTCAGGACGCGCGGGCGCGCCGTTTCACTGGGTTTGAAGGATTCCAGCTCGTTGTGGACGATCATGGCGCGCTCCGCTCATCCTTGTCCGATCATCTCTGCGTCTCGGCGTCTTTGCGCGAGACCCTTTCTTTTCACCACAGAGGGCGCTGAGAGCGCGGAGCCGCACAGAGGCGCTGCGCCCCGCCTCGGCATGTCCGCAAATCTGGGCGATCCGCGCAATCCGCGGACGCATTGCCTCTTCATTTCCGACAAGATGAACAGGATTCACAGGATGAACGGGATCCGGATCAGCCGCCATCGACAGATGTCATCTCAGCCGCCATCGACAGATGTCATCTTGTTCATCTTGTCCATCCTGTCTGAACGCTCTCTTTTCTATCCCCTAAAGTATTGCTCCAGCCGCGCGGTGAACTCGGGCGCTGCGGCGAATTGGTCGATCATGGCGTCGGTCGTTGTGCGGCCCGCGGCGAGTTCGCCGGTCCAGTCCGACTTCTCGTGGTCGGCGGGGAATCTGCCCAGGAACGCGCGATAGAGGCGTACGACATAGTCCTCGTTCGTCGGGCTCGTCGATTGGAATTCATCGCAGGCAAGGATTTCGCGAGCCGTTTGCTTGGCCTGAGTCCGGCAGGCTTCGATCCCGCCTTGGGCCTTGGCTGCGTCGAAGAGACCGCTCGCGTGCTCCAGCCCCGCGCTGTCGGCCAGGCGGTCCAGGAGGCCGATGTACATGGTGGTGACGAAGTTGCGGCTCGGGTCGCCGGGGTTGTTCGGGTACATCTTCACGATCCGCGCGGCGAACTCCTCCGACTCGGCGAAGATCGTCATGACCTCGGCGCGGTTCCAGGAAACCGGGGACTGGCTCGGCCGCAGCGAGGAACGAGCGAGCACGTGCCTGTCCCCGCTTTCCGCGCTCTGCGTCGTTGTCCCGTCGCCCGTCCCGACCCA
>DATKZW010000433.1:0-4341 GCA_035527775.1 Sumerlaeia bacterium
CGAGTGTCACGGGACGCTTCGTTGACAATCGCAATCCGATCTGGTAGGAAAACCCAGCGCTCCGAGCCGCGCGCGGCGAGGAGCGGCGGACGAGGGGCCCCGGGGGCGGCTGGTGGATCCCCCGCGGCCCGGATGGATCGCCAACCGGGCGGGGGAGCGAATCCCCCACGGGTGCGTCGCCCGCGGAGGCAAAACCTCGAGAGTTCATGGAGCGCAGAAAAGGATCCCGATCATGTCGGTTCTTGTTGCAGGCGGAGCGGGTTACGTGGGCAGTGTGACGGTCGAGCGGCTGAGCCGCTCCGGACGCAAAGTGATCGTCTACGACAATCTCTCGCGGGGCCATGCCGCCGCCGTGGATCCGCGGATCCCGTTCGTTCGCGGGGACGTGGCCGACGCGGACCTCCTGGTCAAGACGATGCAGGAGCACAAGGTCGAGAGCGTGATGCATTTCTGCGCCTACTCGCTGACCCGCGAGTCGATCGACAACCCCCTTGCCTATTACCAGAACAACGTCCAGAACGGACTGAATCTGCTGGGCGCCATGCACCGGTGCGAAGTCCACCAGTTCATCTTCTCGTCGACCGCCGCCATCTTTGGCGAGCCGGAAGCCGTTCCGATCCCCGAGGAGGCGCCCCAGCGCCCCACGAACCCCTATGGCCGCAGCAAGGCCATGTTCGAGCAGATGTTGCGCGACTGCTCGCAGGCGCACGGTCTGCGGTCGATCTCGCTGCGCTATTTCAACGCCTGCGGCGCCACGGAAGAGCACGGCGAGGATCACAATCCCGAGACCCATCTGATTCCCATCCTGCTCGAGGTCGCCATGGGCAAACGCGAAGCCCTGGCCGTTTTCGGGCGCGACTACCCCACACCCGACGGCGTCTGCGTGCGCGACTACGTCCACGTCGGCGACCTGGCCGACGCGCATATCCGCGTTCTGGAGGCGCTTGAACGGGGCGCCGACACTACGGCCTACAACCTCGGAAACGGCCACGGATTCTCCGTCCTCGAAGTGGTCCGAGCCGTCGAAGAAGTAACCTGCCGCAGAATCCCGGTCATCGATCAGGCCCGCCGGCCCGGCGATCCCACTCAGTTGGTCGCCTCCTCGAACCGCATTCGAGAAGAACTCCACTGGCACCCCCAGATTACGGACCTGCGCCAGATCATCGAGAGCGCCTGGAAGTGGAAGCAGGCGCATCCAAACGGGTACGAACGCTAAGACAACCGGTCTCCGTCTTCCCCGTGTTCCACGCTCGCGCACCGGCTCTACGGCCCCTTCTTCATCCCATCTCTTCCAGTCGCTTCCACGCTTCCGCTTTGGTCATATTCCTCACGGACACGACCGCCGTCTTCGTGTCTCCTCGGAAGCTCAATCTGCCCTCCTTATGCTCCCATTGGTAGACGGAGAGCTTGTGGACGCCAACGAGTTTCGCGAAATCCGCCTGAGAAAGGCCGAGTCTGGTTCTGATTGAGCGGACCATCTTTGCGGTAATCCGGGCTTTCTCGACTTCTTCATCGACGATCTCCGCGGCTTCTTTGCCGCGTTTTGCCAGTCCCCGCACGAGTCGTCTGCCGTCTTGCTCGAGATGGGCGATGCGGCGTCTGAAATCGGCCAGGAGCCGCCTGTGCGAGGCGCTTGCCTTCCGGAGGTCGGCAGTAGCCGCCTTGATCTCTTTTCGCGCGAGTCTTTGGATCTCCTCCTTGAGGACCTTCTCGATGCTTGGCATTGGCTTGTTCCTCCGCTTAGTGTTGATCGTCTCCTCGGATTAGGCTCGGCAAACACAACATATGAACGACGAGGCTCTTCCGACGGCTTGACCTAGTCCGTATAGTGTCCGCCGATCGCCGCTTGCCTACGATACTTTGCTTTTCCCGGTTCCGCAAGCTTTTGCTTGCGTGACAATGCCCCACTCAACGCGCCTTCTTCGGCTGTTGCGTCTGCTCATTCTGATACCTGCTCTAGGGCACGGCTGAGCGACGGTTCTCTCTTGCATCCCCGGGGCCAGTCAACCGGAGATGCGCGTCGAGAAAGTATTTGACGGCCCAGCTGATTTCGGCGTTCTCGTAGTAGTTCGCCTGCTCGCCGCAGCTGCCGTAGAAGCCGCCCGAGCGATTTTGCTTCGCGCAAAGCCAGGCGAAGGCGCGGCGCGCGGGTTCCGGGCGGCCGAGCTTGAGCCAGATCAGAGCATACTGCGCCACGCCGGTCGAGCACACCCAGTCGGCGTTCGCGTAAGCGGGCACGGAGCCGTCCTCGCGCTGCAGCGCCTCGACCGCGTCCATCGCCTTCGAGGCGAGTTCCGTTTCGCCGAGATCGACGAGCGCCTCCAGAATGTAGGCGTGAAAATGGGACAGGGCGCCGAAGTCCGCCAACCTGGGATCCTGCTTGTAGTAAGCCAAGGCGCGGGCAACCGCCTCCGCCCAATCCCGGCGACTGAACTCCTCGGCGGCGGCGGCGAGCGGCTCGAGCGCGTAGAGGTGGAACGCCTCGGGCACGACACTGCCGTCGGGCAGCTCGAGAGCGCCGGTCGACGGCGTGGAGATCGATCCGTCCGGCGCGACGCGCGAAACGAGCCACTCGCATCCGCGCAGAAGCGCCAGCTCGACTTCGGGGAGGATGTTGTGGATTGCAAGCAGGCCTTTCAGGACCTGTCCCACGTCGAACGTGTAAGGATCTTCGTCGGCTCGCGGGCCGTTCCATGATCCGTCTTCGTTCTGAACGCTGACAAGCCAGCGCGCGAATTGGATCGCGCGCTTTCGGTCGCCGATCGCCAGAAGGGTCGGGATGAAATAGCCGCTGACTTCCGGGTAGGGGTGGCGGTGAATGGAAGAGCGAAGGATGCCTTCGCCGGGCGCGGTGTTGCGGCGAACCCACTTGAGGGCGCGGCGGAAGCACCTCTCGTAGTGGCGCCGGCGATTCGCGTAGAAGGGTCTTTCGGCAAGAATGCGCCGGTAGTAGTTCACTTCGAGCGCATCGACGCGCCCGCGCTCGAAGCGCTCCACCGAGCCAGGCGCCTTCTTCTTCAGACGACGTCTCAATGCTTCATCGTTGCACGCGCGCTCGATCGTCCCCGCGAGCGCTCTGGGGTTCTCGCACTCATCAACCAGCAGTCCGTTCTCCTCATGGGCGATGTACTCGCTCATGGGGCGCACGTTGGAGGTCACGACGACGGCCCCGCAAGCCAAGGCCTCGATGAAGACGATGCCGAAACCTTCCCAGCGGCTTGGCGTGACCATCGCGTCGGCCCAGTTGTAATACCGCGGCAGCAGGTCGTTGCGCACCGCCTTGATGAATCGGCACTGCGCGCGGACCCCGAGATCCTCCGCCAGAGTCTGGAGCGAATCGGGATCGTTGCGTCCAATGAAAAGACAGCCGTAGTCCGGCCCCAATTGGGCGAGCGCCCGCACGACGGCGTCCTGGTTCTTCTGCTCCGAGAGACGACCGACGCAGAGAAGCCGATAGCGGAAAGGACACGCCTCATCCAGGTCCGAGAAATCCTCGTCGGTCAAGGGCCGCATCACGCTTCCGTCGTAGCGGTTGGGAAGGACCCACGCCTTGCCCGGATCGGGGAATCGGCTCAAGACGAGGTCGCGCACGGCGTTGGACATGCAGAACACGTAATCGGCGCGGCGAATCGAATCATAGAGTTCCTCGGGGTTCGTGTCGTGAACCGACACGACGACCGGGACCCCCGGGACTTTGTTTTCCGCCGCCATGTCGCACGCCCAATAGCCGCCGTAGGCCCGCACGATATCGACCCCATGCTCGCGGATACTTCGAGGGGATCTTCCTGCGCATGGCTCCTCAAGGACTTTGCCGCATCTACGCGGCCGAGCGCGACGGAGAAGCGGCGGCTTTCATGAACATGGCGCTGTACAAGCGCGGCGCTTACTTCTGGACGGGATGCTCCGACGAGAAAGCGCTCCATACGGGCGCCAACTACCTTCTTCAGTGGTACGCCATCCGCGAAGCGAAAAGAGCGGGCGTTGCGCGCTACGACGTGGGGGAAGCCTTCCCGGGACATCGGACGGGAAAGCTCGCGGGGCTGGATAGGTTCAAGAGTGCCTTCGGCGCGGAGCGTCGGCCCCTGCACAAGGGGCGCATCGAGGTCGCCCCGGCCAAGAGGCCATCGCGCGCGCGACGGTCGCTCTATTACTTCAAGCAAGGCCTCAAGGCCCTGATTGGGAAGACCTGACGTGGCCGTCCTCGCCGTCATCCCGAGCGATCCCCTCGCGGACTACGAAGACGCGGGATGCCACGTTTGGGCCGAGCGCTATTACAATCCGAATAAGCGCTTCGAGAAAGTCTTCCTTTTCTCTCCCAAGGAGAAGGAAAAGGTTTTCCAG
>DATKZW010000434.1:0-5102 GCA_035527775.1 Sumerlaeia bacterium
AGAGGTTTTCATCCGGCAGGGCGCCGCAGTTGACCTCGACGAAAGGGCCTTGCGGGCGGGCGCCGGTCCGGTGCAAGGCGCGGGCGACGAGTTCTTTGCCGACGCCCGTTTCGCCCGTGATCAAGACCGGAACGTCTTGGCCCGTGAGGTGGACAATCTCGTCCTTGATCGCGCGCATGGGGGCGCTCTCGCCCACCATCTCGCGGAACTCGCTCTGCCGTTCGAGCTGGTCGCGGAGATAGCGGTTCTCATTGAGCAGGGCGCTCTGTTCGAGCACCCGCTCGATGCGCATGATGATCTCCTGCTTTTCGCTCTCCTTGGTCAGATAGTCGGCCGCCCCGTCGCGCATGGCGCCGACGGCCGTCTCGACGTCGCGCACGGAGGTGAGCACGACGACCGGAAGATCGGGATCGAGCCCGTCGCGCCCCTCCTTGATGCGCTTGAGGATCTCGAGTCCGCTGAAATCGGGCAGGCGTATGTCGGTGACGACGAGGTCCCAGTAAGCGGCTTTGAGAGCGTCGACGGCGCCGGCGCCGTCCTCGGCGACCTCGACGGCGAAACCCGCCGACCGCAGGTTCGCCTGCAGACGCCTGGAGAAAGACACGTCGTCCTCAATCAGCAGTAGACGGCGGGGCATGCGAGTGAACCTTCCGTTGCGCGAGAGAAATCCCCGGCTCGAACTCCCCGCATCAAGGCAGCGCTTCCTGCTCTTCTTCCAGCGTGGCGGATTGGATAGCTTGAATCGCTTGAATCGTCTCGGCCGTCGACGCGGCTACGCGTCCTCCCTCCAGAGTGGCAGTGGCGGGGGCGGACGGGGGCCGGGCCCCCGCTTGCCGCGATCGCATGGTGGCCAGGATCTGCTCGTTCAGGCTGGCGGCCGGGTTGATGCCGGCGCGCCGCAGACGTTGCGTCAAGGCCGCCACCTCGACCAGGATCGAGATGTTGCGCCCGGGCTCGACTGGCAGGACGAACTCCGGGACCCGGCAGTCGAACAGCTTGGTGTAGCGCTGCTTGATGCCCAGGCGCTCGTAGTCCTTCTTTGGGTTCCACCGTTCGAGACGGATGAGAAGCGAGACGATCTCCTCATCCCGGATGGAGCGCACACCGTAAAGGCTCTCGATGTCGATGATGCCGATGCCGCGGATTTCCATGTGATAGCGCAGGCGCTCGGAACAGGCGCCGATCAGTTGCTCGTTGCCCACGCGGCGCACGATGACAATGTCGTCGGCGACGAGGCGGTGTCCCCGCTCGACCAGCTCGAGGGCGCATTCGCTCTTGCCGACGCCGCTGCGGCCCTGGATCAAGACGCCCATGCCGAAGACGTCCATCATGACGCCGTGGATGGCCCACGAAGGCGCGAGCTCCCGCTCGAGGAAATGCGAAAGGTGGCCCGAGAAGCTCGAGGTCAGGAGCGACGTGCGCAGAACCGGAACGCGGTTCTCCGTGGCGATCTCGAGCAACTCCTCCGGCGCTTCGAGCGACGTGGTGATGACGATGCAAGGGATGTAGAACTCGAAGATCCTCTGGAGGCGACGGCGGCGCTCCTTGGATTTCAACCCGCGCAGATAGGAGATCTCCGTCAACCCGAGAATCTGCATGCGGTCCGCCGAGAAGACGTCGTAGTAACCGGTCAGCGCCATCCCGGGTCGGTTTAACTCGGAAGTCGAGAAGGTGTTGTCGAGCCCGACCTCGCCCGTCAAGAGCTCGAGTTTCCACTCAGGTCCCTGTTTTGCCAGAATACGGCGGACGGAAATCGGCTTGGTGAGCATGTCTGGCCGCTCGTTTCCTATTTCCTGGTTTCCGCCAGAGGCGTCAAGGCGAGACGCCGCCGCGGGGGGCAGGCCGTCTGAAACCGCGATGTTTTTCTTCGATAGGACACCGGCGGCCGTTCCCACACGGCCGACCCGCCCTCCACTAATAGTCCATTTCCCCCTGGAAGGTCAATAGGGGAAAAGGAGGCCCCTCGGCTCCGTCGGGGCTTAACCGCCGGCGTATGTCGAGAGACGCCGCCAGGACAAGGGTTTCGGCTGCCGGGATTCCGACCAGCGACGGGAATTAGGGAATTGACAAAAGCTCCGGCCGAGGGTTAAACGAAGGCGTGAGCGAAAACTTGGGGGAAAGGGAGATTGTCATGGATGGACGGAAAACCTCGCAAGAAGGCGAGATGAAGATCCCGCAAGAGGGCGGGAAGCAAAGGCCGCCGCGCCCAAAGGGCGTGAGTCGGCGCGGCTTCCTCGCTTCAACCGCCTCGGCGGGCGCGGGCGTCGTGCTCGCCCCGGCCGTCGTAGGGCGCGCCGCCGCGCTCGGATCCAAGGACTTGAACATCGCCCTCATCGGCGCCGGCGAAGAGGGGCGCGTACTGATGGACGCCATGATGCGGATTCCCGGCATCCGCTTCCGCGCGGTGTGCGACATTTGGAACTGGAACCGCAAGCGCACCGCGGGCCTTATGAAAAAGAGCGGCCACGACGTGAATGAGTACGTCGACTACCAGGACATGCTGGCCGCCGAGAAGGACCTGGACGCCGCCATCGTCGCCACTCCCGACTGGGTGCACGCCGAGCACGCCATCGCCTGCATGGAGGCGGGGCTGGACGTCTATTGCGAGAAAGAGATGTCCAACGATCTGGCGAAGGCGCGCCAGATGGTCCTCGCCGCCAAGAAGACGGGCAGACTCCTCCAGATCGGCCATCAGCGGCGAAGCAACCCGCGCTACCAGCACGCCATCAACAAGGTCATTCACGAGGTGGGTCTTCTGGGACGCGTCACGCACGCCAACGCCCAATGGAACCGCGCAAAAAAGGACGACTTCGATTGGCCCAAGGGATCGGAAATCGATCGGGAGACTCTCCAGAAGTACGGCTACGAGTCAATGCATCATTTCCGCAACTGGCGCTGGTATAAGAAGTACGGCGGCGGCCCGATCGTCGATCTCGGCTCGCACCAGATCGATATCTTCACCTGGGTTTTCAAGAGCAACCCAAGGGCCGTAACGGCCAGCGGCGGCATCGACTTCTACGACGACCACGAGTGGTACGACAACGTGATGGCCATTTTCGACTACGATACCGCCGAGGGGACCGCGCGCGCCTTTTACCAAGTGCTGACCACCACGTCCCAGGGCCTTTTCTACGAGACTTTCATGGGGGTGGACGGCTCGCTGGTCATCTCCGAGCTGCACCACACCGGCAATCGCGTGCTGCGCGAGCAACATGCGCCCCCCTGGGACATTTGGGTGCGAAAGGGCCTGCTTCTCAAGACGGTTTCCGCGCCGATCCAGGTGAAGAAAGACGTTGCCATCGACGTGCGGGCCACGCCCCCGGCGCCGGGTTGGCCCCTGCCGATCGAGCTCAACAACCCGCCGCACCAGCCGCACCTGGAGAACTTCTTCGACGCCGTCCGCAACGGAGCGCCTCTGAATTGCCCGGCTGAGATCGGGTACGAAACGGCCGTGGCGGTCCTGAAAGTGAACGATGCCGTGGACGCGGGAAAGAAACTCGATTTCAGACCGGAGGAGTTCGAGGTTCGTGCGTGAGGCGCGGCGTTCGCGGATGCCTGAATTCCTCCGCTCTTCGTAGTTCTTGCCGCAACGGTCCTCGCACTTGGCGCGCGTTCGCGACCCTCGCGCCTCACGCGACCCTCGCGCGTCCGCCTGTGGCGGCCCTTCGTCGAGAAGCCCCCGTCTGAAAACTGCGAAGTTGCCGTGATGGGCGGGTGAAACGTTCGCCCGCCCGAGAAGCCGAATAGGAAGCATTTTACTCGACGAAAGGCAGACGACTTGAGCAGACGACCTCTCGCCATCACGCCCCTGCTGGTTCTCTTACTCCTTCTGAACGCCGGCGGGGCGCCGCCTGAGAGCATTCTCATCAACACAACGCCTCCGGACGGAAGCCGCAGCAAGGCCGTGCACCGCATTCCCCTCTATGACGAACGCGGGCAGGAGATTTTCCCGGACGACACGCCCGTCCTCCCCTTTTCCACCCGGGCGACGTGCGGCCAGTGCCACGACTACGAGGTGATTCGCCACGGCTGGCACTTCAACAGCCCCGACGCCGAGGTCCCCGCGGGAAGGCCGGGCGAGCCCTGGGCGCTGGTGGACGAGAAAACCGGAACGCAGTTGCCCGTATCGAACCGCGCTTGGCCCGGCGCGTGGCGGCCCCGGGACTGCGGCCTGACCCCCTGGCGATTCACCCAGGTCTTCGCCCGCCACATGCCTGGCGGCGACATGGGAGAACTCCGCGAGGAGGTCCCCAGCCCGGAATCCCGATGGGGGGTCTCGGGAGCGTTGGAGATCAACTGCCTGACCTGTCACGCGGCTTCGCCCGAATACGACCCCAGCGAGTACGCCATCCAAACGGCGCGTGAGAACTTCCGCTGGGCCGCCACGGCGGCCAGCGGCCTCGCGTCCGTCGAGGGTCTCGCCTTTCGCCAGCATCCGACGTGGAACATTTACGACGGCCCGGATCCCGACAACGTCTACTTAATGCCCCCAACCGTCGAGTATGATCTGGCTCGGTTCGACAAGAAACGCCGCGTTTTCTTCGATTTGACGCGGCGTCCGCCCGCCGAGCGTTGCTACTTCTGCCATTCCACGCCGCGCGCCGTCGAGGCGGATCGCCAGGCCCTGGTCGCCGACGCCGACGTCCACATGCGCTCGCGGATGACGTGCGTCGATTGCCATCGCAATGGCCTGGATCACAATATCGTCCGCGGCTACGACGGCGAGGCGAAGGATCGCGGCGCCCCGGTGGCCGCTTCCCTCTCCTGTGAAGGGTGCCACTTGGGACCCGAGCCGAGACTGGGCGGGCCCTCCATGGCGGGTCGTTTCGGCGCCCCGCGCCCGGCCCACAAGGGGCTGCCCGTGATCCATCTCGACAACATGACGTGCACGGCGTGCCACTCGGGGTCCTGGCCCGCGGCCGAGCCGGAACTCGTGCGCACGTCGCGCGCGAACCGCCTCGGCATTCACGGCAAAGCGCAATGGTTCACCGATCTCCCCTTTATCTCCTCGCCCGTTTTCGCCCGCCAGCCCGACGGCAAGATCGCCCCCCACTGCGTCTTCTGGCCCGCCTTCTGGGGCTGGCTGGAAGGAAGCAAAATCA
>DATKZW010000435.1:0-9400 GCA_035527775.1 Sumerlaeia bacterium
GCCTCGGCATTGTGGTTCTGCAGGCCCTGGCTCGCCTGCGCCATAAGGGCACAGGCAACGAGGTGCGGCAGGTGGCTTACCATGGCCAGTATCTCGTCGTGGCGCGAGGGGAGGACCTCGACGACGCGCATCCCGACCGACTCCCAGAGGCGGCGCGTTCGCTCGAGGGCTTCGTCGGAAGTGCTCAAGGCCGGGGTCAGAACGACGGTGGCGCCATCGAAAAGGTCGGCGCGCGCGTGGGCGGCGCCGCTCTTCTCCGAGCCGGCGATCGGGTGCGACCCGACAAAGAAGACGTCGTCGCGCGGTTGCTGCGAGGCGCGCTGGACGATGGAGCGCTTCGTGCTCCCCACATCGGTCACCAAAGCGCCGGAGGGCGCGACCGCCATCGCCGCGGGAATCTGGTCTAGGATCACGGAAACGGGGCCGCACAGGACGATCGCGTCCGCGTCGGCGCAGCCTTGCTCCAGGTCGAGCGTATAAGAATCGATCGCCCCTTTCTCGACGGCGAGGGCCAGGCGCTCGGCGTCTCGCCCGACTCCCACGACGCTCTTGGCGAGTCCTCTCCGTCGCAAGGCCATCCCAAGGGAGCCTCCCAGAAGACCTACGCCGCAAATGGCCGCGCGCTGAAACAACGGCTGGGCGCGAGTGGCCGCCTCGCCCTCGGGCGCCTTACGGGCCCCCGCACGGAGCCCCTCCGCGCGCGCCTTACGCGCCCCGCGCGCTTTCTTGAAAATCCTCAACTTCCCGCTCATGCCAGAGGTTCCACTTCCCGAAGGGCTTTCTTGAGCGACGCGACGAAGCGGCGGTTCTCGCTGGGGAGGCCGACGGTCACGCGCACGTGGCGCGGAAGGCCGTAGCCGTCCATGGGGCGCACGATGACGCCTTGGCGCATGAGGCGCTCGGCGACGGCGGCGCCCGGCCGAGCCGTGTCGACGAGTATGAAGTTCGTCACGCTCGGCACGTAGTCCAGTCCGAGCTTCTCGAAGGCCGCTTCCAGCGTTTTCCTCCCTTTGCGGTTGATCTCGACGCTGCGGCGAACATGGGTCTTATCCTCCAGGGCGGCGAGGGCGGCGGCCTGAGCGATGCGCGAGACGTTGAAAGGCGGCCGGACGCGATCGAAGTTGCGGATGACCTCGGGGTGGGCGAAGCCGTAGCCAACGCGAAGGCCCGCCAGGCCGTAAGCCTTCGAAAACGTCCGCGTGACGATCAGGTTTGGACGCCGCTTGAGGTAGCGAGTCCCATTGGGGTATGTCCGCGCCGCGACGTACTCATAGTAGGCCTGATCGAGCAAGACGAGAACCCGGCTGGGCGCCTTCTTAAGGAAAGCCTCGAACTCATCGCGTTCGAACATCGTCCCGACGGGATTGCTCGGGTTGGCGAGGCAGACGAGTTTGGTCTTGGCGTCGATGGCGCGCAGGATGGCGCGCAGATCGACCCGCCAGTTCTTCAGGGGGACTTCGCGGAACCGCGCGCCCATCATCTGGGCGCCCAGTTTGTAGCTGATGAAATCGTGCTCGGAAAAAACGACGTTCTCGGAGGGATTCACGTAAGCCAACGCTACCATGTCGGTAATCTCATCCGAGCCGTTTCCGAGAATGATCCAATCAGGCGGCAGGCGGAACTTCCGCGAGAGCGCCTGCTTGAGATAGTAGCCGTCGCCATCGGGGTACAGGTGCATCTCGCCCGCCGCGGCGCGCATGGCCTTGACGGCGCGGGGCGAGGGACCGGCGGGATTCTCGTTGGAGGCCATCTTGATCACGGAATCCAGGCCGTACTCGCGCCGCACTTCCTCGATGGGCTTCCCGGGGGGGTAAGCCATGATCGACGGGATGTGCTTTCGGGGCTTGGGCGGCATTTCGCCTTCTTTCGCCGCGTCCTGAGGGCGGAGACGGCGCGCGTTCCGATGCTTAGTGGGGTTGGTCATTGCGCGGATAAGATCCCATGACTTTCATGAACTCGCAAAGCTTCTGGACTTCTTTCAGCACCGCGGCCACTTTCTCATCCGAAGCGTGCCCGAGCAAGTCGACAAAGAAAACATACTCCCACGGGCGGCGTTTGGTGGGGCGCGACTCGATCTTCGTCAGGTTGATGGAAGCGCGGTGAAAGGGCGCCAGGAGATCGAAGAGCGCCCCTGGACGGTCTTTGATGGAGAACATGACGCTGACCTTGTCGTCGCCCGTCCTGGCCGAGGGATGCTGTCCGATGACCCAGAACCGGGTGGCGTTCTCCTTCAGGTCCTCGATCCCCCGGACGAGGATCCGCAGGTTGAACATTTTGGCGGCCATCTCGCTGGCGATGGCACCGCTGTGTTTGTAGCGCGCGGCCATCTTGGCGCCCTCGCTCGTCGAATCCACCTCGCGCAGATCCACACCGGGCAAGTTCTCCTTGAGCCACGCGCGGCATTGCAGGAAGGCCTGGGCGTGCGAGTAGACGCGCTTGATCTGGTTCAGCGGGCAATTGGCCATGAGGGCGTGGTGGATGGAAAGCGTGATCTCCGAGCAGATGATCATGTTCGTGTCGATGAACCGGTCGAGCGTCGGGTGCACCACCCCGACCGCCGAGTTCTCGATCGGCACGACGCCGTAACCGATCCAGCCCTTCTCGCAAGCCATGAAAATGTCCTCGACATTCTTGTACGGAACGAATTCCACGGAAGAGCCGAAGAGCTCCTTCGTGGCCATGTGACTGAAGGAACCTTCCGGGCCGAGAAAGCCGACGGCCATCGGGCTTTCCAGGCTCAGGCAGGCCGACATGATCTCGGCGAAGGTGTTGCGCAGACCGCTGGCGGGGAAAGGTCCCTTGTTCGTCTTGCAGAGCTGATCCAGGATCACCTTCTGCCGTCCGGAATCGTAGATGGACATTCCCCTCTTCTTCTTGTACTCGCCGATCTCGACGGCCGCTTGGGCGCGTTGGTTGAGCAACTCGATAATCTGACGGTCGCATTCGTCAATCACCTGGCGCAGCTTGCGGATACTCATGACGGCCTCCCCGGCGCAGGGATAGTGTGCGGCGGATTATAGCCAGGAGAAGAACTGGAGGGAAGCTCTAAGTGCAACCAGACCGAATCAGATCTCGCCCAGCGCGGACTCTGGAAGATAGCCCACCCGACCGTCCGCGGGATGCTTCACGCGGTACCAGCCCGCCATGCTCGCCTCGGTCACTTCGAGACGTTCGCCCTCAAGCGCCTCGAAGTACTCCGATTCCGCGTCGTCGCGCCCCGGCGCGCTTCGGACGATTGCCCCGTTCTTCAGAACGACCGCATATCGTTTCCATTCCGTCTCGATGTAGCGCGGGATCAGGAACGCGGCGGTCGCGACGGCGAAAAGGAGGCCCCCCACGCAGCCAAAACGCGCGATGCGCCTCCACGGGCCGGGGCCAAGAAGAATCCACAACGATCCGAAGAGCGCGGCGCCAAAGTAGGCCAGTTCGAACAGGAGAGTCCACTCCCCCAGGCTGACGCGCGAGTAGATCCACGCCACGGGTTTGAACAGGAACAGCGCCGCCGACTTCGGCGCGGGAAGATCCGCGCGGACAAGCCCGAGGTTGCGGCGCGCGTCGCGATGACGCGGGGCCAAGGCGAGGGCCTTCTCATAGGTCCACGCCGCTTTCCCTTTCTCTCCCAACTCATAGTAAGCGTTGCCCAGGTTGAAGTAGAGGTCCGGGTGCGCCGACGAACCGGCTCCCTCAACCATCTTCTCGAAAAGCTCCCGCGCCCGTTCGAAGTCCTTGCGCTCGTACGCGTCGACCGCTTCTCGCCACCGGTTGGCGAAGGCGGACCCGGCGATCCGGGAGTCCCCGCGATCCCGGACGATCTCTTGGGCGGGGACCCGCATCGTTCCCCAAAGAATGAGAACCGCAAGCCACGCGGGACGCCTTCCGCACCACGTCCTGACGGCGCGCCGTCTCGCGGCGACGGGGCGGCCGGCGACGGCCCGCTCGCCGTTCCCGATCCGAACGCGGTTGCCTTGCCGCTTCGCGATTCTCATGCATCGTCTCCTGGCCGACGACTGGGGGATTCTGCCTGACGATTCGCCATGTCTGCCTCGCTTCTATCTGAAAGCCTTATCCAACTCCCGGAGCATTCGGTCCGCATCGTCCAAGAGTCCCCGAAGATCGTCTGGGCTCGCCGGCGCCGCGCGGGGGCCGCGTGTGGAAAGATAGCGCACCCGATCGCAGCGCTCGAGGAGATCGCGCAGAGCGGCCGCGCGCCGGCCGTCCACGCCGCGATCCAGACATCCTTGCTCGATCTCTTCCAGGGTCAATCCCGTCGCGGATCGGCCGAGCTTCGTCGCCAGGTACCCCCGCAACGCCTCGGCGAGGAGTCGATGAAAACCTTCGCCGTCGTTCTCGCGCAAGGCGACGCTCGCCTGCTTCAGCTCGCGCCGCGCACGCGAGCCCGCGGCCCGAACGCGAAGCGCGTCCCGGTAGAACTCCCGGCGTCGCTTCCAGGACTTGAGCCCCGCCGCCATCCCCAGCATCAGGAGCGGCGCGATCTGCAGCGGCAGGAGAAGAGGGCTTCTGTGAAAGACCGCCGAGGCCCCGAGGGGCGGAAGGGCCGTATGGATGTGGGCCAGACGTTCGGCGATCACCCGCGTCGCCTTCTGCGCCTCCTGCGGCGCGCCGCTTGCCCCGGTCACGAGGAGGGTCCGCTCCTTGCCCTTGGCGACGTCGATCGTGAAGGGGCCCGCCGTCTGTTCGATGTAACGCTCCTGCGCCGGGTCGAAAAAAGCGTACGGGATGGCGGGGATGGTGAGTTTCCCGTGGCGTTCGGGTCGAAACACGATCTCGAAGATTTTCTTGCCCTGTAAGGACTTCATCCCCTGCTCGGGCTCGGTCTTGGCGTGCGAGCCCGCCTCGCGCCAGTCCGCCAGATCGGGGAGATTGGGCTGGGACACCGATCCGAAGTAGCCTCTGCCGCCGACTTCGAGCGTGAGCGTAAGGAAATCGTCTTCACTCATGCGGTCTCGGTCCACGCGGCCGGCAAAGGAGAATTCGCCGACGGCGTTCTGGAACGAGGGAGGCCGACCCGCGGCGGGGAGGGGTTTCACGTTCACGTTGAGCGGGGCGATGGGGAGTTGCACGGGCAGGCTGCGGTAGCCCAAGTCGAAGGGAGAGAAGCCGAAGCCGAAGAAACGCTCTTCCGCGGACCGCTGCGTGCGAATCCGCAGCGTGCAGTAGGCTCGGTTCAGGGGAATCTCGAGGACACCCGACCGCGTGGGCGCAAGCAGAAAGCGGCCGACAACCACCGACTGCCAGCGCTTTCCGCCGAGGTCGGCGAGGTTCGCCCGAAATTCGCCGATGTCCACCTCCTCGGCGTAACAATCGGTCCACGCGGGCGCCTCCCAGCCCACTTTCTGGACCTCGCTAAGCAGTGCGGGGTCGACATAGATGGTGCAGGTCGCGACCGTCATTTCCTGGATGTAGGGGTTCGGGTTCGACAAAGACAGGAGGGCGAAAATCCGGCCCCGAAGCTGTTGGTCGATGGTGCGATCCTGGCTCTGAGGCTGCAGAACGCCAAGGGACCCCAATTCCTCCGAAACGGCGCCCGTCGCGTCCCGCACGACTCGCACCTGCAGAGGTGGCAAGTCGTAGGCGCTCGGGCCGTAAGAGAGCTTGCCGGCCGCGATGCGCGCCGTTCCTTCCTCCGTGGCGACGAGAGACCAGGTGAAAATCCTCGACTCGCTGCTCGACAGGTTGACGATCCGGGTCTCGGTGCGCTCCGAGGGATTCCCCGGTCTCTCGCGAAGCCCAACGAATTCCGGACGTTGAACTAGCCTGATCCGGCGCGCGTCCAGGCGCTCGTCCCGGGCCGTGATCTTGATTGAATACTCGACCCCCTCTCCCAGGGAGACAAGATCCTGGGACACGTTCGCCTCGACCGTCACTTCCCCGTTCGCCGCGCTCCCCGCCAAGGAGAAGAGCCCCGCGAGAGCGGCGAGGACCATGACAAGAGAAGAACTCCCGGCGCTTCCTGGAATTCCCATTTTCATTTCGTTCCTTGCGCGAGGCGCACCGGGTCTTCCCGGCGCGACTACCAGTCCTTCTCCGGCTGCGGCATGCGGCCGTAACGTTGCCTCAGCATTCGCTTGAGCGCGTCGACGTCGTTCTCGTTGAGAAGGTTCAGCAGACTGACCGTCGCGTCCTGGCCTTGTTCCTCGTCGGACGCTTCCGCTTGTTCGGCGTTCTGCTGAGAAGCCTGGGCTTGGTCTTCAGGCTTGGATCTCTCTTCCTCCTTGCGCTCCTCTCCAGGCTCCGGCTGCGGGGTCGGCGTTCTCTCGGGGGTCTGCTGATCCGGTCTCTGCTGCTCTTGATTCTCTTCCTGGTTCTTCTGCTCTTGGCTCTGCTTGTCTTTCTTATCCCGCTGGTCTTCGGACTTGTTCTGGTCGCTTTCCTGCTGTTGCTGGTCCTGCTTGTCTTCCTTCTTCTCGTCTTGTTTCTGTTGCTGGTCCTGCTGGTCTTCCTTTTTCTCGTCCTGTTTCTGTTGCTCCTGGTTCTGCTGCTGTTGCTGCTGCTCGATCTGTTCTTTGATGGTCTCTTCCAGGCGGCGCGCCAGTTCGTAGTTCACGCGCGCGTCCGTCGCGGCCGGATTGCAGCGCAGGGCCAGTTGGTTGAACCGGGCCGCGGCCTGCGCGTCTTGCAGCGCCGCTTCGAGATCGCCTTGCTCCGCCTTCTGCTGGGCCAAGCGGAAATGGACGACGCCTTGCGCGAAGCGGGCGTTGTCGGCCAGGTCGGCGTCCCGCGCTTCGCCCGCCTTCGAGAAGTCCGTCAGAGCGTCGGGGTAGGTTTCCGTGGCCGCTCTCGCGGCGCCGGCGTTGTAGTCCAGGAGCGGGGCGTCGGGCGCGGACTCGGCCGCTCGTCTGAAGCGAGCCAAGGCTTTTTCGTAGTCGCCCTCCTTGTAGGCCTTGATCCCTTCCTTGTTCAGACGGCGCGGAGATTCCGCCCGCGTCGCCCCGAGGGGAACGAATGCAAGAAAAAGGAGAAGGCAACCGGCTGCAAGCTTGTGTCTGCGCATTGTCTTCCCAAGTTCCTTGATGCGGGGCCGCCGGTCAGTCGAAGCGTCCCGCTCCTTGCAGCGCGACCCGGCGCTTGCGGTCGCTCAGCAGCATCTCCGCCCCAAGCGCCGCGAGCGCCAGAGCCAGAAAGTACTGGAACCGCTCCTGGTACAAGACGAGGGAGGTCGATTCCAGATCTCCCTCTTTGAGCGCCGCGACGGCTTTCACGATCTCCTTCAGCTCCAAGTCGCCCGAGGGATTCGCCTGGATCGCCATCCCTCCCGTCGCGAGAGCGACCTGACGGAGCGTCTCGAAGTCCAGACGGGTGTTCACCTTGCTTCCGCGCCATTCCTTGAAAGCTCCGTCGGGCATGGCGATGGGCACCCCTTCAGTCGATCCAATGCCGATCGCATAGATCCGCACGCCGGCGCCGGCGGCTTCCTCGGCCGCTTTGAGCGGGTTCGAGTCGTGGTCTTCGCCGTCAGTCAGGAGGACGAGGACCTTGGAGGCGCCGCCCGTGGGGGAGAAGGTTGCCGTTGCCTTGCGGATGGCCTCGCCGATGGCGGTGCCCTGTACCGGAACGGTGTCCACGCCGATGGCGTCCAGAAGGTTCAGGGCCATGTCGTAGTCCGTCGTGAGAGGACACTGCACGATGGGAATCCCCGCGAAGGCGATGATGCCAACCCGGTCCCCTCGCAGGCGCTGAATGAGGCCGCCCAGCTGCTGGCGGGCCCGCGTCATCCGGTTCGGTTGGATGTCCTGGCCCAGCATGCTCATCGAGCAATCGACCGCGACGAGGACCTCGACTCCTCGGCGGCGAAGGGGCCGCTCGATGGCGCCATACTGCGGCCGCGCGATCGAGAAAAGCATCAGAGCGACGGCTGTCGCCAAGAGAAGGAATTTCAGGTGTTGACGTCCGGCGCTCACGCCGCGCATCAACTTCGCCACGGTCCCGTGCCGCCCAAAGCGCCCAAGAAGCCGCGCCCTGCGTCGCCGCACCCAGAGGTAGAAAATCCCGAGGACGACGACGGCCGCCGGTATGAACGAAAGGATCTGGGGTGAATCGAATCGCATGCTTGACCCTGCAGCGGGAGCGGCATTCTCCTCAGGGAATCAGGTCTCCCAGCTTCCCCGTCCCGCAGAAATCGGCGTGGCAGGGAATCGAGACCGAGACCCCGGAATCGGAAACGAACCGCACGGATTCGGCGTCCTCGACCTCGACGGCCGCCACACGGTCGAAATCCCCCGGAATCCGGGCCACGCCTTGGACGTAAGGAATCTCGAGCGTCTCGTCCTTCGACAACCGGTGACACGTCTTGAAGCCTCTGCCGCTCAGCATGTTGTCTCGCGCCGATGCGGCCAGCCCGACGTGGAAGAATCCCGTCATGTCCTCGATCCCCATCACGTTGACGTGGCGACCGTTCCACGGCGGATAGTGACGCCCGCCGTTGGAGATCCAGAGCAACGTCGAAGGAAGCCGTCCGGGGTCGCGCAAGGAAAACCAAAGCCATCCTTCTTCCGGAAACGTGACGGTCGACCACGCGATCCGCAGAGAGGGATCGGCGCAGAGAATCACAATGTCCTCAAACCCGCGCCGCGCGGGGTAACGCGTCACGTCGGCGACGCTGCCGTCGATGCAAGGCACGGCCGCGAGATCCTCGACGCGTTGGTCCGGTTTCAGCCAAGAATAGCCTCCCTGCGCGGGGTCTTCACAAGGTTCGATGAACGTGTGCGCGTACGCAAAGGAACTGAAAGACAACCGCCCCGCGCCTGGACGGTCTGGGAATTGGAGCGTCGCATGATGCCCCGGGTTGATCGGCCCGTCCACGGCGCTGAAGTCATCGCGCTGGTAAACCACATTGTGACCCTTTACGAGCGCCGTGTGCTTGACGCAGCGTCCGCCTTGGAGCGCAAGGTTCATCGCCAGACGCAGCGCCACGCCGCGATCCGTTCTTTCCTGCTCGACGACGTCCCATTCCTCCGAAGCCGTTTCGCCGTGAACGGGCAGCCGCCGCCCCTTGAAGGGCTCCTCGTTGCCGCCGAAGGCGCTGCACATGAAGTCTCCGCGCAGCGCTTCCACGACCGCCGGCGCGCCGGCCGGAACTTCCTCGTCGTGCCAAGGCGCGATCGCGTAGGGGGTCACGGGCGCCGAGTCGCGGCAAAAGACAACCGGCGCCAACATGCCGCACTTGCGCGTGACGGCGGCTTCGACGTTTGCCGTCTCCAACACAAAAGACGGTTGATTCGCGATGGTTCTTGTCTGCGGCGCTTCTTTCACGGTTTTCCCCTTTCTCTTCTCGTGGGCGCGCGCTGGGCCCCGCGCTACGGGATCTTCAGGAACCGCGTGTTGGCCAGCGCGATCTCCAGGAGAAGCAAGACGAGCGCGGGCCAAGACGCCAGCGCGGCCC
>DATKZW010000436.1:0-4299 GCA_035527775.1 Sumerlaeia bacterium
CCTCAACTACCTGCATCAGGGCGTTTACATCCTGCACGGCGAGAAAGACGACAACGTTCCGGTGACGGAAGCGCGGAGGATGGCCGAGCATCTCAAGAAGATCCATCGGGACTTCCAGTATCACGAACAGCCAGGCGCGGGGCACTGGTGGAACGCCTACCCGGACCCCGGCACGGACTGCGTCGACTGGGCGCCCATGTTCGACTTCTTCAGTCATCACGTCATTCCCGCCGGCGAGGAAGTTCGCCAGGTGGAGTTCTATACCGCCTCCCCGGGAATCTCGGCCGCGTGCCACTGGGCCCGCATCGAGGCGCAGATCAAGGACCTGGAGATCAGTTCCGTCGATCTGAAATGCGATCCCGGGAACCGGCGTTTTCACGGGACGACGCGCAACGTGGAGCGGCTTTCGCTCGACGTCACACACTTGGCGCCGGACAAAGAGATCCAGGCGGAGCTCGACGGAGACAAGATCGAGAACATCCCCTGGCCCACGGGAGAGAAACGGATCTGGCTGGCCCGCCGAAATGGCGCATGGCGCCAGATCGAGGCGCCTTCGCCGGCCCTGAAGGGCCCGCATCGCTACGGGCTTTTCAGAGACGTTTTCCGACATCGCTTCGTGCTGGTCTATGGAACGAAAGGCTCGCCCGAGGAAAACGCGTGGGCCTTGGCCCGCGCGCGGTATGATTCCGAGACATTCATGTACCGCGGCAACGGGTCGATGGACATCGCGGCGGACGTGGACTTCGACCCGGCGCAGGAACCGGACCGCAACGTGGTCCTCTATGGCAACGCCGACACGAACGCGGCTTGGAAGGCGCTGCTCGGCGAGAGCCCGGTTCAGGTGCGGCGGGACGCAGTGCGCGTGGGAAGCCGCGAGGAACGCGGGAAGGATGTCGCCTGTCTGTTCATCCGCCCCCGGCCCGGGAGCGACGTCGCGAGCGTGGGCGCCGTGGCGGGAACGGGTCTTGCGGGGATGCGCCTGACGGACCGTTTACCCTATTTCATCTCCGGGGCCGGTTACCCCGACTGCTTCGTCGCGGGATCGGAGATGCTCTCCGCGGGCGGAGTCGCGGGGGTCCGTTGCGCGGGTTTCTTCGGCAAGGATTGGAGCGTCGAGAAGGGCGAGTTTGTCTGGCGCGACGAGTAGGTCGCATTCTCCGCGCCGGCCGCTCGGCTGGCCGCCCGCCGTCCGCTCGTTCTCCTTCGAATCGCGCCCTTCTTCCGCGGACGCTACTCGGTTGTGGGCGTTGCTCGCCAAAGCCACATGCCGTCGCTTGGACTGACCGGCTCGAATCGCCAGCCGTTCTGTTCGAGCGTCCCGCGCACGATGGGTCCCAGGGTCGAGTGGCCGATGATCCAGATGCGGCGGGCTTTGGGTGGAATGCCGTTGCCCAGATAGGCATAAGCGGCGGGCGGCGGCCGCCGCGCGTTGACGGCGAAGCAGATGTTCAGCCAGTCCGGGTCGATGGTGTAGTAATCGCCCGGTTCCGCCTTGGCCAACAGCGCCTGGACCGCGGGTTGCCAGGGAGCGCGAAAGGGGCGGCGCAGGATCTCGAAACTCCCCAGCGCACAGACAAGGATGCAAGCGACGGCAACAAGTTGCGCCGCGCGGCGCCCCCATCCGCCCCGCTCGGAGACCTCGCGGGCAATCCAGCCCACAGTCAGGAACCAGCCGGGGAGGGCGAAAAGGGTATACCGATCGGTGAAGGGCGTCGCGAGGGCCAAGTGCAGGAGGATCGGGAGAGCGACGGGCAAGAGCCACAGGGCGAGCGCCGCCGCGCCGAGCCCGCGTTGGGGTGAACGAACCAGGAGCGCCGCGGCCAAGGCCAGGACCGCCAAGGAGAGAAGGAAGCCTGCCGGGACATAGCGCCCTCCTGACATCGCAAGTGGAAGGGCAAGGGCGCTTCGGAGAAGCTCGAACGAGAGGGGCGGGCCGCTCTCCCCTTTCACGATGGCCAGCATCTGGCGTTGCGGCAGGATCGCGGCCACGGCGGTCAGAGAGCCGAGCATGAGGCCAAGCAATCCGGCCCAGGCGCTTCGGCGACCCATGCCGCCCGCAGGCTTGGCGGCCAACGCAAGAAGAACCAAAGCGAACGAGATGACCCACCACGCCAGATGGTAGTTCATAAGACACCCCAGAGCGCTGCCAAAGAAGAGAACGGCGAATAGACGTTTCGGGTCTCCCGCGCGCCGCCGGGCGAGGTAGAGCGCCAGGGACGCAAGGAAGAGGGGCATGGCGTAGGGCCGGGCTTCGTGACCGAAGTAGAGCACGGTCGGCGACAGCGCATAGAACAGAACCAGGGATCTCGCCGCCTGCAATCCCAGAGAAGACCGACCCCAGGCCGCCAACACGAACAGGGCGCCGAGAGCGGGAAGAATGGAAAACCAGCGGGTGACGAACACTCCCGGGTCCTTCCCGGCGAGAAGGCGAATGACGGCAAAGTAGAGCGGGGGGTTGAAGTCGTAGACAAAACGCGGGTCGAAGGGGTGGCCGACGCCCTCGACGCGGTACGCGAAGGGATGGTAGAGCTGATCCCAGGAAGCGCTCACCCGCCGGATCGTGAAAGCCTCGTCGCCCCAGCAGTCTTCGCGCCACGCCAGGAACGCCAGCGCGGCGAGCAGAAGACACGCCGGACAGAGCGCCAACGAAGCGAAGGAAGCCCGACGCGGTTCCGCCGTGCTCATGGACTCCTACTCCCCGAAGCAGAGACGGTCTCTGGGATAAGCCACAACTTGATGTGGGCGAAGTCGACGCGGACAACGGCGCCGGGCCGAGCGTGCAGTACTTCGGAAAAAGCCCGGCGTTTCTCGTCCCCGTCGCTCAGCCACACGAATTCCCAAGTTCTCTTGGGTCGAATCGCTTCCAGAATGCGTGCGTAGTCCTCCCCGACGACCGGTTCCATCTTCCCGCCGTTCGTCACGTACGTGGCGTACATCCACTCCGGGAGGAACACGATGACGTCGCCCTCTCTCCATTCCTCCTCGATCAGCCGCGCGGCGCCCCGCCAATCGAAGTCCTGGCAGCGCTTCCAGAAGTCCACGTCGTGAACGATCGCCAGCGGAAGGAGCGTCAAAGCGGTCAGCGACAGACCCGCCCAGCGCAAGGCCCGCGGACGAACGCGATCGAAGACGTACGCCATCCCCAGACAGAGGGAGGGAAGGGCCAGGACGGTGTAGCGGTCCTTGAGGAAAATGGAGATGCCGCCGAATGAGACGACGAAGGGGACAATCACGGGAAAGAGAGCGGACACAATCAGGAAAGCGCCCCAGGAGACCGTCGGCCGCACCGGCTCGCTAGCCGCCCCGGAGACCAGGCGCGCGAGCGCCCCGAGGAGAATCACCAAGATCAACACACCGTAGTAAGCCACAACGGCGCGTCTGGCCCAGCCCAGGTTCTGGTGGAAGGGACCAGCCAGAAAGACGTCGACGAACGTCGCCGAGAGATCGGTCCAACGAGGAAGGGGCGGGCGCCCGACGGGCCCGCGATGGACCTGGCAGCAGATCATGGGGAGGTAGAGCAGCCACACGCCCATGCAGCAAAGGTGGGCGAGCAGACCCGACCGCAGGGCGGGGAAAGGCCGGGTGCGAGAATAGCCCCAAAGCAGGACGACGAGCCCTCCCGCCACGGGAAAGGCGAAGAAATAGTGGGTCGAGAACCCGGCCAGCAAGACGAGACAGAGAAGAGCCGTCCAGCGCTTTTCCCCGCCATGGATGGTCTTGGGGACAAGCCAGAGCCACAGGGAAAGCGCCATCGTGACCAAGGCGTAGCACCGGGCCTGCTGTCCATACCAAACAAGCATGGGATTCGTCGCCACCAGGAGGCCGCACAACCAGCGGGCGGGCGCGCTCATCCCCATCTCCCGGCCCGCCATCACGAGAAAGGCGGCCGCCAGAGCGCCGGCTAAGGCGGAGAAAACCCGAATCCCGTCCAGCGACATACCGAACAGGCGGGTCCAGATCTTCGCCAAAAGGAAGTAAAGAGGAGGGTTGAATTCGACGTCCAGGCAGTGGCGCCAAACCGACCCCTCCGCCGCTTGGCGGGTCAGGACCTCGTCGATGAAGTAGCTCTCCTGATCGACGCGGATGAGTCGGAAAGCCAGCGCGATCATCAATACCAGGAGGGGAAGGAGGAGCCGCTGGGTTTTCGGCGTGAGTTTCACCTGGACCGTGTCCGCTGGCAGGAAGTCCGCATGGCAGCATCGCGCCTCAAGACAATCTGGGTGCCAATGCCTTGTTCCGTGAAGAGCTCGAGCAGGAGAGCGTGAGGAACGCGCCCGTCGATGATGTGGGTTTTGCCGA
>DATKZW010000437.1:0-2152 GCA_035527775.1 Sumerlaeia bacterium
CGCCGCGTGCGCCGTCTGCTCGCCGACCCGCGCCGCCGTGATGACCGGGCGCTACCCCGCCCGCCTCGGCGTCACGGACTGGATTCGCGCGCGCTTCCAGGGAGGCAAAATCCCGGAAGACAAGAAGAACCCGACCGGGTATACGAAGCCGAATCCGAACCAGAAGTTGGCCTGCCCGGAAAACGCCCTTTGGATGGAACTCGACGAGATCACGATCGCCGAGGCGCTGAAGCCGGAAGGATATGTTTCATGCCACATCGGCAAATGGCATCTCGGCGCGGACGACTGGTATCCGGAGAAGCAGGGCTTCGATCTGAATATCGGAGGCTGCGACTTCGGCCAGCCGCCGAGCTATTTCGACCCTTACAAGAACCCGCGCCAGGGAAGCATCCCGACGCTCGAGCCGCGCAAGGAAGGCGAGTATCTCACCGACCGAGAAGGCGACGAAGCGGCGCGCTTCATCAAGGAGCACAAAGACAAGCCTTTCTTCCTCTACATGGCCCACTACGCCGTCCACACGCCGATTCAAGGCAGGGAAGACCTCGTCCAGAAGTACAAGGCCAGGACGCCGACGAACCAGAAGAACCCCGCCTACGCGGCCATGGTCGAGAGCGTGGACCAGGCGCTCGGCAAGATTATGGCGGCCCTCGACGAAGCGGGCGTCGCCGACGATACGCTTCTCATCTTCACCTCCGACAACGGCGGCTTGCTGGGGCCGACGGACAACGCCCCCCTGCGCGCGGGAAAGGGATTCCCCTACGAAGGCGGCATCCGCGAGCCAACCATTATCCGGTGGCCCCGTGTGGCGAAGCCTGGGACCGTCAGCGACGCGCCCGTCATAAGCGTCGACTACTTCCCGACGATCTGCGAGGCGGCGGGCGCCAAGACGCCGACTGATCGACCGATCGACGGCGAGAGCCTCGTGCCCCTTCTGACGCGGACCGGCGCGCTGAAACGCGACGCCATCTTCTGGCATTTCCCCCACTACCGCGGCAAGCTGCCGCCCTACAGCATCGTCCGCGCGGGCGATTGGAAGTTGATCAAATGGTACGAAGGAACTCCCTTTGAACTCTACAATCTGAAGGAAGATCTCTCCGAGAAGAACGATCTCGCGGAGAAGATGCCGCGGAAGGTGCAAGAACTCGACAGGCGTCTGACCGCGTGGCTCACGGAGTGCAACGCCAAATTGCCCAAGGAGAAACCCCATGCGAACGAAAATCGTCCTCAGTGACGACCATATCCCGCGCCAATGGTACAACATTCAAGCCGACCTGCCGACCCCGCTCGATCCCCCCTTGGGCGCCGACGGCAAGCCGATCGGCCCCGACGACCTAGCGCCCGTTTTCCCGATGAATCTCATCGAGCAGGAGGTCTCGACCGAACGCTGGATCGACATTCCGGGAGAGATCCTCGAGAAATATGCCCTCTGGCGCCCCTCGCCCCTGTACCGGGCCAAGGCGTTCGAGAAGCTGCTCGATTGCCCCGTCAAGATCTACTACAAGAACGAGGGCGTCTCACCGGCGGGAAGCCATAAGCCGAACACAGCCGTCGCGCAGGCTTACTACAACAAGGTCTTCGGCGTGAAAAAACTCACGACCGAAACCGGCGCCGGCCAATGGGGCAGCGCGCTGGCCATGGCGTGCGCCATGTTCGGCCTCGAGTGCAAGGTCTACATGGTCCGCATCAGCTTCGACCAGAAGCCCTTCCGCAAACTCATGATGCGAGTCTGGGGCGCAGACTGCGTGGCCAGCCCGAGCGAAGAAACCGTTTTCGGCCGCCAAGTCCTCGCTCGGGACCCCGACACGCCCGGCTCCCTCGGCATCGCCATCAGCGAGGCCATCGAAGAGGCCGTGCGCGACGACGACACGCGCTACTCCCTCGGCAGCGTCCTCAACCACGTCATGCTGCACCAGACCGTCATCGGCCTCGAAGCGAAGAAGCAACTCGCAATCGCGGGCGATTATCCCGACGTCATTATCGGCTGCGCGGGCGGGGGATCGAACTTCGCGGGCCTCTCTTTCCCGTTCGTTCTGGACAAAATGAACGGCAAGGAGATCGACATCATCCCCGTCGAACCGACCGCGTGCCCGACCCTGACGCGGGGTCCCTTCGCCTACGACCACGGCGACACGGGGAAGATGACGCCCCTCCT
>DATKZW010000438.1:0-7805 GCA_035527775.1 Sumerlaeia bacterium
CTGTCAAGCCACAATAGAAATGTCCCCTCTTTCGCCACATTAGAAATGTCCCCTGTGTCTTTCCTCCGGCCGCGTCGATTCCGTTTCTCTTGGCCCTCTTTGGGGGGGTGTTCCGGGCCGGTGTTCTTTTCTTCTTCTTTCAGAAGATCGAGAGATCCAGGCGTCGGGCTGTGGAACTGTGGAAAACTCGCCGCCAGCAGCCTTGCAAGCGCGCTGTGGCCCAGCCCGGCGAGTTTTCCAAGCGCTGTGACCAGGTCTGTGTGCACGCGACGACGGGCCGGCTCCCTGTCAGAAGCCAGCGTGGACACAGACCTGGTCACAGCGCGTCATTTCCACAGCCTTTTCACGGCGCGGCGCGGCGGAAACGCAGGAGGCGCTCGCCGTGGACGAGGGCCAGCGTGTCGTCCAGGCGCCGGCGCACGGTGACGCGCTCTTTGGGGCGCGGTCCGTGGCGGCCGTCGAGGATCTGGTAGACGTCGCCGCCGTAGGAGACGGTGGCGTCGCGCCCGACCGAGCGTTGCTCTTCCCAGCACAGGGTCTCGCGCAGGATCCGGCGGCCGGGCGAGCGACGATGGCGGTCGATGGCCGAAGCGGGCGCGCGGGCGAAGCGCTTGTCGAGGCGGCTCGTGAAGTCGTCGAGCACGGCGTTCGTCTCGCCAATCGCCGACAGTCCGCGCCGGCGCAGTTCCTTGACCAGACGGTCCTGAAGGACGCCGTTCTTGCGCTCCACGCGCCCCTTCGCCTCGGGCGAGCGGGCGAAGATGAGCTCGATCCCCAACCGCCAGCAGGCCCGCCCGAAATCCGTCAGCGCCCCGGTCCCGGTGCGTTTCTCCTCGGTCGTCACCTCGCGATCGCTCCGGTAGATGTTCTTACGATCGACGTAGAGCGCCGCAGGCACGCCGTGGCGCTCGATCCAGTGCTCGAGCAGTTCCAGGGCCGCCCGCGCTGTCTCTTCCCGGCTCATGCGGCACAGCGTGCGGCCCGTGGCGTCGTCTACGGCCACCATGAGACAGCACGGCTCGCCCCGCTCCTCGAACCAGGCGTGGTGGCTGCCGTCGAGCTGCACGAGTTCCCCGAAACAGGGCCGACGCTCCCGCCGCCGGCGATGCTGGCGCAGACGCGTGCGGGGCACGATCAGGCAGGCCCCGTGGAGCCAGCGCCGGAGCGTCTCGGGGTGGACCTTGACCCCGTGCTCCTCCTCGAGCACCTCCGAGGCGAGCGTCGGCCCGTAATCGTCGTAGTGGCGCTTGAACAGGGCCAGAGCTTCCTCCTTGAGGGTCCCGGGCAGACGGCGGTTCGAGACCCGGCCCCGCGACGCGTGGACCAAGCCCCAGTGCCCCTGTTCGCGGAACCGTTTCCACACCCGCTTGGCCTGGCGGTACGACAACCCCATCCGCTCCGCCCCCTCCACGAGCGTCAAACCTCCCGCCTTGACCTGCTCCATCACCACCAGCCTCCTGCGTTCCTTGCGACTCATCGTCAATGTCTCCTCAATCAAGGGCGGCCTCCTTTCTCCAAGGAAGTCAGCCAATCAGATCGAAGGGGACATTTCTAATGTGGCCGCAAGGGGACATTATCATTGTGGCGCGACAGCGAGCCCGTTTTTCCTTGAGTTCGCCCGTCTGCCCCGGGATGATGCTTTGCCTGCCGACGACAGGGCGAGGGGCGCTCGGATTTCCCGCAGGCCGTGCCCGCTCCCCTCCGGAGGAGTCCGGCCGGTTGCTCGGGCCGGCTCTCGGCCCAGCCCAAGGCCCGCCGCACGGAAGAGGGATGCCTGCGATGCCCAAAGACGCCGCTCCCGCCGATTCTTCTGAGAGCAAACGTATCATCAACGCGCTCTATCGCGTCTCTCACTTCATGAGCGAGGTCACGGACCTCAAGCGTCTGCTGACCCTCATCATGGAGGAGTCGGCGAAAGTCATGGACTCCGAGGCGAGCTCGTGCATGCTTTACGACGAAGCGACCGACGAGCTCTACTTCGAGGTGGCTTTGGGCGAGAAGGGCGACGAGGTGAAGTCGGTTCGCCTGAAGCGCGGCCAGGGATTCGGGGGGATTTGCTTGGCGGAAGGCAAGGCGCTCGTGGTGAACGACGTGAAAAGCGACGCGCGTCACGACAAGCGCGCGGACGAGAAGTCGCAGCTCGTCACGCGGAACCTGATCGCGATTCCGATGAACTTCCAGGGCAAGACCATCGGCGTTCTCGAAGTCCTCAACAAACGCAACGGCCGGTCCTATGACGGCGACGACGCGAAGATCATGCAGGTCCTCGCCGATGAAGCCGCCATTGCCCTGACGAACGCAAGGTTGGTCGAGGAGAGCATCCAGCGCGAGCGGCTGGCGGCCATCGGCCTCGCGGTCAGCGGCATCGCCCACCACTTGAAGAACGTCCTCGTGGCGCTGAAAGGCCCTCTCGGCCTTCTGCGGATGGCCTTGGACGCCGAGGATCTCAATCTGGTCACGAATTCCCTGCCTATCATGGAACGCGGGACTGCCCGCATGGAGCAGTCGATCAAGGAGATGCTGGCCTACAGTAAGAATCGCGAGCCGGAACTCGAGCTGGGGAGCCTGAACGGGTTGGTCGCCGAAATCGTCGAGGCCAGCCGCCGGCGGGGGGAAGAGAGGTCGATCGAGGTGCGGGCCGAGCTGGACGAGCGGATCGGGCCTTCTTACCTGGACAAACTCCGGCTTCACGACGCGGCGCTGAATCTGGTCGCCAACGCCATCGAGGCGCATCCCGAGGGCGCGGCGGGCGCTTGCGTGGTCGCCCGCACGGCGGCGGCCGACGACGGGAAGACCTTCCGGATTGAGGTCGAGGACAACGGTCCGGGCATGCCGGAGGACGTGCAGAAGCGGATCTTTCAACCTTTCTTCAGCACCAAGGGATCGAAAGGCACGGGCCTCGGTTTGGCGGTGGCCAAGAAGGTGGCCGAGGAGAACGGCGGGACCCTCGCCGTCAAGAGCGTCGCGGGCGAAGGAACGACCTTCACGCTTTCCCTGCCCGTCGTCGAATCGCCGCCCGAGAAAGCGGAAGCGAACGCGGAAGCGGGGTGAGATTCCAGGGGCGCGCACGAGCGTCGACGAAGGGTTCGCGTTTCCCCTTCCGCGATTCCACTCGAAGAGAGTCCCGGGAATGCCAACATGTCCGCACTGTAGTGAGCCGCTTGAAAAAGACGCATCGCGGTGCTCTCGTTGCGGCGCCCTCTTGACCGTCGCCGGCGAGGCTTCCACGGCGCAGTCTGAAACACGCGCTTCACGCCACGAGGCGGCGGATGAAAGGGAAGAGCCGCTGCTGCGGGAGCTTTCCGAGGAGATCGTCGACAGTTTCATCGGCGAGGAGCGCCTGCCGTCGGGCCGCAAGGTGTCGGTCGAATTCTGGTTGGGTTGCGCCCGCGTCGCGTGGCGGCTCCTTATGCCCAAGGCCAACCAGATCGGTTTTGCCATCGGATTCTGGGTCTTGCGACTCGCGGGCGTCGTGGTCCTGGTCTCCTGGTTCTACTTCGGCTTGATGTACGCCGTCTGGGACGGACTGAAACTCCTATCGGCCCTGGTCACGGTTCTCGCGGGGCCTTTGGCGCTGCGGGGGATCGAGTTTGTTCTGGAGAATTTCCTCCTTCGAGGCTTCACCCGAGAGAGCTGGATCGACTTCTGGAACTTCCGGCGCATGATGACGCCGCGGTCGATCCAAACCGCTTTCTTCATCGGTTTCTGGCTTCTGGTCGGATCGGGGTTTCTGGTGGTCGCCAGCGGCTTCATGGACCTGATCGAGGCTCGCGAACTGCGCGACCGCTATGGCAAATCCCTCCTCAGCACTGACGTGATTGCGCGCGGCCTGCAAGAGAGCGGGGAATCCGCGCCCGACGAGCTCCTTCAAACGCTCTCGCCCGCCGCCCGGGCGGCTCGCCGCTTCCTGCCCGGCGCCGAGCGGGAAGAGCGAACCAGCGAGACGCTCAAAGGCCAAGGGACAGGGCTGCTGGGAACGCTCGATATCGTCCGGGAACGGACGGCGAGAATAGGCCGAGGGCAGTCCGAGGACCGTCCCTCGGAAAGGAACTGCTTCATAAAGATCGTCGCCGGACTGCTCTACATGGTCCTCGGTCCGCTGGCCTTCCGCTTCACCTGCGAATGGATCATCCTGCTGTTCCGCGTGAATGAGACGCTGACCGACATCTCGAAGCAGCTCGACATGCTGAATCGTCGCGAGCCGCAACGCCCGCCTGGGAGAGAGGGAGCCGAAAAAAGATGATGAGGACCAAACTGATTGCCATCGGGTTTCTGGTCGTCCTGTGCAGGCCTTGCCTCGCGAAGGACTGGCCTCAGTTTCGAGCCGACGCCGCCCGTAGCGGCTACACCGGCGAGACGGTCCCGGCCAGTCTTTCGCCGCAATGGGTGTACCGGCCACTGCATTCCCCAAGGCCGGCGTGGGTGGGCGAAGACACCCGCATGCCCTTCGACTACGCCCCCCACGTCGCCGTGTCGGGCGGAACCGTCCTCTTCGGGAGCACGGTGGACTGCAAGGTGCGCGCTCTCGACGCGGCCACGGGGAAGGAACGCTGGACGTTCTTCACGGACGGGCCGATCCGTTTCGCTCCGGCCGTGTGGAAGGATCGCGCCTTCGTGGCAAGCGACGACGGCTATCTGTACTGTCTGGACGTCAAGACGGGGAGTCTTCTTTGGAAGAAGCGCGGCGGCCCGCGCGACGACATGCTGCTCGGCAACGGCCGGATGATTTCCCGATGGCCGGCGCGCGGGGCGCCGACGGTCGCGGGCGACGCGCTCTACTTCTGCGCCGGGATCTGGCCGTCGGAGGGGATTCATATCTACGCTCTCCATCCCAGAACCGGAGAGGTCCTCTGGCTGAACGACTCGGCCGGCGGGATGGAAATGGATCAGCCGCACGGCGGCGCCCGAGCCAAGAGCGGCGTCTCCGCCCAAGGCTACCTGACCGCGGCCGGCGACGCGCTCCTGGTCCCCACGGGTCGCGCCGTGCCGGCCGCCTTCGATCTCTCGGACGGCAAGTTCCGCTATTTCCACCTGCAAAGCCAGAGCGGGCGAGGCCACGGGGCTGTCGCCCTTGCGGACGAACTGACCTACGCCGGGAGCGACGTGTTTCGGACCTCGGACGGGCGCTGCCTCACGCGCCGATTCTCGAGTCTCGCCATGGCCGTCCTGCCCGAGCATATCGTGTTCGCCGAGGAGAGCGAGATTCGCGCCGTGCGCAGGAGCGGCCTGCTCTCCGACCAAGAGGTGGTGGATCGCAAGGGAAACAAGACGCGCGAGCGTCTCCTGAACGAGTCGGTCTGGAGAGACCCGGAATGGGCGATTCCCTGTGCGGAGCCGGTGGGCGTTTCGCTGATCGCCGCCGGACAGACGGTTTTCGTCGGTACGGGAAAGGAGAGGGTCCTGGCGGCGGATCTCGAATCGAAGCGCGTCGTCAAAGCGCTGGAGGTCGAGGGGCTTCCCCTTGGATTGGCCGCGGCGGACGGCCGGCTCTTCGTGAGCACCGACCAGGGGCGCGTTTACTGCTTCGGCGCGGAAGGGGCGCCGGGCGCGTGGGAAACCGGGCCGAAGCGGAAGCCTTCTGCCTACGGGAGAAAGTCGCTCTACGCGGACGCCGCGAGGGAGATCGTTGCGGCGACCGGCGTTCGGGAGGGCTACTGCCTCGATCTCGGCTGCGGCGACGGCGCTCTCGCCTGCGAATTGGCCAAGGCGACAAACCTCCATATCGTGGCCGTCGAGCCCGATCCGAAGGCGGCGGCCGCGGCCCGCGAACGGCTCGACGCGGCGGGCCTGTACGGATCTCGCGTCACCGTCTTCGCGCGCGACCTCTCGGACACTCGTCTGCCGAACTACTTTGCGGACCTCGTCGTGTCGGGAAGCTCGATCGAGCGCGGGAGCGAGGGCCTTCCCCGCGATGAGATGCGCCGCTTGCAGCGGCCTTACGGCGGCGTCATCTGCGTCGGCAAGCCGGGCAAGATGACGCCGGCCGTCCGCGGTCCCCTCGAAGGCGCCGGCGTCTGGACTCATCAGTATGCCGGCCCGGCGAACCCAGGTTGCTCGACGGACGTCTTGGTCAAAGCGCCGCTCGGGATGCTCTGGTTCGACGACAACGATTACGAAATGCCCTCGCGCCACGGCCGAGGTCCCGCGCCGCTCTTCTCTGAGGGACGCCTTTTCGTTCAGGCCCTCCACGGCATCCGCGCCATCAATGCCTACAACGGTCGCGTGCTGTGGGAATATCCCCTGCCCAACGCACTCCGCTCTTACGACCAAGAGCACTTGAACGGGGTGGCGGCCACGGGGAGCGGCTTCTGCATGGCCGATAACAGCGTTTACGTGCGAACGGGCAACCGATGTCTGCGCCTGGACGCGGCGACGGGGAGAAAACTCGGCGAGTTCCCCGCGCCCCTTCGTCCCGACGGCAAGGCGGGGACTTGGGGCTTTCTGGCTTGTGAGAACGGCGCCCTTTACGGTTCCCTATCCAACGAAGAGCACATTATCCGGTGGGCCTTCGGCCAGTCGGACATGAGCCGTCAGTACGCCGAATCCCTTCTCCTTTTCGCCATGGACGCGAAGACAGGCGAGGTGAAATGGACTTTCACTCCCAAGCGCTCGATTCGCCACAACGCCATCGCCATGGGCGGCGGACGGGTGTGCCTGATCGACCGTCCCCTCGCCTCCCAAGACCGAATCAGTCCGGAGAAGGCGGAACATTCTCTGGGCGAGCTGATCGCCCTCGACGCGGAGACGGGCGGCGAAATCTGGCGCGTCTCGGAAAACGTTTATGGGACGTTGCTTGCCCTGAGCGTGAAACATGGCATTCTGCTCATGAGCTACCAGAGCACGCGTTTCGCCCTGCCGTCGGAGAAGGGGGGCCAGATGGCCGGGTTCCGTCTTGCGGACGGCGAGAGAGTGTGGGACGTCGAGGCGCAGTACGAATCGCGACCTCTCATCAACGACCGAACCATCTTCGCTCAACCCGGCGCCTGGGACCTCCTGACCGGCGAACGGCGAGAAGACTTCAACCTCACGCGATCCTACGGGTGCGGCATTCTGGCCGGATCCACGCATCTTCTGGCCTACCGCTCCGCCACGTTGGGTTACTGGGATCTGATTGCGAACACGGGAACCCACAACTACGGCGGAATCCGGCCGGGATGCTGGATCAACGCCATCCCGGCGGGCGGCCTGCTGCTCATGCCCGAGGCCTCGAACCGATGCGTGTGCAGCTACCTCATCAAGGCGACCGTGGCCCTGCAAACCATGCATTGAGAGCCACGTTTTTTTTTCTTGACTCCAGGCCGGGAAACGGGGAGAATTGCTTCGGTCAAGAAGGAAACAACGACCTCCTGCGGGGGCCTGATGGCAAACGTCGATCGAAGGAGGGACGGTGTCATGAAAGCGTGGAGATTGGGACTGGTTGTGTTGGCGTCCCTTACAGCGCTGCTCTCGGCCGGGACGTCGGCGCGGGGCGACGTGATTTATCTCGTCGGCGGCATGAAGGCGGAAGGGCGCATCCTTTCCCGTGACGGGGAATCCGTCAAGCTGCAATCGGCAGGCAAGATCATCAACCTGCCGCTAAGCCGCATCGAGCGCATCGAGGAGGGGGAAGTCAGCCGCGAGGGTCTCGCCCAAGCGAGGCGGCTCACGGAGGCCGGACGCCTGGACGCGGCCTACCAGGCCTATCTGTCGGCCCTTGCCGATCCCGAGATCGCGCCCAAGGCCCGCACCGAGGCTCGGGCCGACATGCGAACGCTGCGGGATAGGGCGAAAGGGGAGATCGAGGACCGTTACCGCGGCATGCTCGA
>DATKZW010000439.1:0-3642 GCA_035527775.1 Sumerlaeia bacterium
CGAAATCGCGCCGGTCCATAAGGTTTTTCAGGCGCTGATCCTTGCTTAGTGCTTGCATTGGCTTCTCTTCGCCTTGCCCGGCGTCCTTCCTCGTTCGTCCCCGTCTCGCCCTCGTCGCGATCCCCCCGTCGCACAATTTAGCGGGGCGCCGTGTGTCTTTACAACGCTTTTCTCCCGCCGTGTCGAAGATGGCATTCCGCCTTCCCGCCATGCCCATTGTGGGACTCGTCTCGGTTGACGGCGAGGAGGGAATGCGACGGGCGCCGGAGGAAAACCGCGCCACCCGGCCCAAGGGGGCGGGCGCCGCCTCCGTATTGCTGAGTTCGTTCGATTCAGGCGGCTCTGCGGATGGCGCCCCCGAGAGGATGCGACCTCCGATCCACGGATTCAGAGCGCCGTGAACCGAATTGTCGGCCAAGGGCTTCTTGGCATCGACTCAAAGTGACAGGTCCGTCAGAATGGTCAGGGCGGCGGATGCGGCGGTGCCGTAGATATGGGCCATAGTTTTGCTTATTGGAGTGAGGAACTCGACACAGGCCGACGTACATCGAACGACTTGATTGGTCTCTTCGCGGATTCCGAGGAGTTCACGACGCGGTTCGCGCAGTACTTCGGATCGGGATGGGAACTGGGGAGGACGGGGAAGGACCTGGGAAGCGGAACCGTTGCATCTGTCCTGCGATAGGGGCATGGGCGGGACTGGGTTGCCCAGTCCCGCAAGAAGCGAGATTGCTCGCCGTGGCTAAGACCTTCCTATCGGTTCTCCTGGTTCGCGTTCCCTTCACGCTTGCGCCGTGCCCGCCTCCCTCGACTCCGGCGGCGCAAGCGGGACGGTGACATCTCCTACGGCGCGCATTCGTTAGGCGTCCCAGGCCTGCAGAGCAAGGAGAAGCGGAAGCGGCATGCGGAGTCGGTGAGGGCGTCGAATCTCCAACCAGCAGCGATGGACGGCCGTACGGGCTCAGCCGTGGAACGATGCCAAATTTTCAGCACTTTTCTCTTGACATGGAGTCCTTGGTGCTAAATAATCCGCATTAGTCAACGGCCTGACTCGGCTTGGCCTGGGCGTTCCTTGGGCGTTGCGGTCTGGCTTCGAGCATCAAGAAGGGAGATGTGCGGATGGGCAAACGCTCCTACCTCAACCTGAGCCGGCGCGAACGGCAGATCATGGAGATCATCTACCGGGAAGGCCGCGCCTCGGTCGCCGAAGTGCGCGAAGCCATGCCAGACGCTCCCTCCTACTCCGCCGTGCGAGCGCTGCTGGCCCTCCTCGAGGAGAAGGGCCACCTGCGGCATAGGCGGGAGGGCCGCAAGTACGTCTACTCGCCAACCGTGCCGAGGAACAGAGCGTGCCGTTCGGCCCTGCGGAACCTGCTGCACACATTCTTCGACGGCTCGATCGAGCATGCGGTCGCGTCGCTGATCGATCTGAAGGCGGGCGATCTCTCGGACGAGGATCTCGAACGCCTGTCGAAACGCATTGAGGAAGCCCGCAGGAAAGGAGGGTGACTGCGATGTCTCTTGGGGACGGTTCCTGGACTTGGGGTTTCGCCGCCCGGATTTCCGCCCTCTTGGTCGACGCAGGAGCGAAAGGGCTCGTGCTGCTGCTGGCGGCCGGATGCGTCGCGCTGGTTCTGCGGCGGTCCTCGGCGGCCGCACGCCACCTGGTCTGGACCCTCGGAATGACAGGGCTCCTATTGCTGCCGGCGCTCTCTTGTCTCCTGCCGGCGTGGAGCCTGCCGATCCTCCCCGAGGAGTTGCTGCAACAGACCGAGGCGGCTTCCGGCGCGATCGATATCCGGGGGCCGGGACCGGCGGTTGCTCCTTCGCCCCAGCGCGCCTTCGCCGGGCCGTCTCTTTCGGCTGGGACAACGCCGCCCGGCGTGGCCGCGGCGGTCGATGGCGCGGGATTAGCCGCCTCTGAGGACGCGGCGACGGTCTCCAGCCCAGAGCGGTTCCGGGACGAGGCGATCGCGGCGCCCATGCCTTGGTGGTTCTGGATCGGACCGGTTTGGCTGGGGGGAGTCCTCGTTGTCCTCATTCCCCATCTGCTTGGGGCGATCTTCGTGTGGCGGCTGATCCGCAACGCCCGGGCGCTCGAACAAACGGAAGCCCTCTCTATCCACCCGGCGACTCCTCCGAGGTCGAGGGGGGAGAACGGCGTCCGCTTCCTCGAGACCGCCGGGGCCCGGATGCCGATGACGTGGGGAGTGCTGCGGCCAACGGTCCTTCTGCCATGCGAGGCGGCGTCGTGGCCCGATGACAAGCGCCGCGCCGTGTTGCTCCACGAGCTGGCCCACGTCAAGCGGCGCGACTGCCTGACGCAGACCCTCGCGCGCCTGGCCCTTGCCCTCCACTGGTTCGACCCGCTCGCATGGTTCGCCTTGCGTCGGATGCGGGTCGAGCGCGAGCGCGCGTGCGACGATCTCGTCCTCGGCTCCGGTTCGCGCCCGAGCGACTACGCCGACCACCTACTCGACATCGCCCGTACGATGCGCACCGGCGCCCTCGCCTCCGCCGCCGCCGTCACCATGGCCCGCCGCACGCAACTCGAGGGCCGCATCCTGGCGATCCTCAACGCGGCGATGAACCGGCGAGGACTCACAAGGCGGTCGGTCGCGGTAGCCTTGGCGCTTGCGGCGGCGGCGCTCCTGCCCTTGGCCGCGATGCAGCTGAGCCAACGCGTGAATGTGAACAGAGCGGAGCGCGGAAATGAACGCGGCGCGGCGTCGGTTGTCGAAAACGGCAATAGTGAGGATGAGCCGCAGGGAACCAAATCTGAGCGAGATGAGGCACGCGATGAGGCGGCTGTGAGAACCGTCATCCAGAGCTACCTTGCTGGTGTTGTGCGAAACGATCCGGACGCCGTCAGAGCGCTGGCTGCGCCCAAGTTCAGGAACAGCATCGTCAATTGGGCGTCCCCAATCCCACCCGAAATGCTTGAGCTCTTCCGGGAGACAAGGGTTGAGCACATCGTCGTGTACGGCGACTTCGCCCTGGCAATCACGAACCCCCAGGAACGCCCGGACCCCAAAGCGAAGCTCGACTCCGGAGTGCTGCATTTCCGCCTGAAGAAGAGTCAGGACCAATGGTTGATAGACAAGATCCAGCGCGGACCGGCGGAGCAGGTTGCCAAGCGAATCGAGGAATTCGAGAACTGGGCCCGGCGACAACAAGGCTCTGTTGCCATCCACCAAGTGGGGCATGGCTCTCTTGCCATCCACCACGTGAGGTCAGCAGTGGACGTAACCAGCATGCGGGCAATGGAGGCGCTGGATCTGCAGAGCCTCGCACTGGACCCCACGCCTCTCCTAACGGACAAAGACATCGTCTCCTATGACTGGGACAGACATCTCGTGCGGCTCAAGCCCGGCGTGAGGGAACGCATGATGCCGAAGAAACCCGAACTTAGAGGCATTCCCTTTGTCGTGGTTGCCAATGGAGAGCGCGTTTATCTCGGCGCTTTCTGGCCGCCTGAGTCTTCATTCTCCCACTACTGTCCCGTCATCTATACCTTGTCTTTTGATTTGATTCAGGACGACGGCAGCAAGATCGACAACGCCTTCATCATCCATCCGCCCATGGGCCTAAGCCATCCCCCAATGGTCGCACCAGACCCGATCGACTTGACTCCCCACGAGG